>NZ_JBSXNV010000042.1:0-251625 GCF_056857795.1 Aliiroseovarius sp. B-4 | reverse complement strand
AGTCCTGACGTGCGGGTGCAGTGAAAAAGAAAAAGAAAGCTTCTGAATCTGTGCCTTAAAACTCGGTGAAAGTTGAGATCTTCGCCGGGATTTTTGACTTGCCCGAAACCCTTGACAGAGGCCCGCCCCATTACGGAAGCGGGTCTTTCGTTTTGTTGCTTTCGAACGAAGGCGAGGTGAACCGCAAATCCACAATCGGTGAAAAGGCAAAAACGGCACGCGGCGCGGGCAGCCGCCCGTCGATCTGGGCAAGCAGCGAAAAGGTCAGCCCGCCTCCTGCGCTGTCCCCGCCGATGATGATGTTTCGCGGCGCGTAGCCATTCGCGATCAATGCTTCATAGGTTGTGACACAATCGTCGAGCGCCGCCGGAAACGGATGTTCAGGTGCCTTGCGATAATCCGGAACGCAAATCCGCAGGCCGGTCAACCACGACAACCTTGCCAGCATTTTTCGATGGGTTTGCGGTGATCCCGCAACAAAGCCGCCGCCATGCAAATATAGAATGACCCTATCATTTGGCGCGGGGTGCGAAGCCGGGCGGGTTTCGATCCATAAAGCCTTGAGCGAGTTGCCCAACAGGGCGTCGCGATACCAAGCAAACGGTGGTGCATGAAACATCCAGTCCGCCACACGCTCTAGTTCACGCCGGGCTGGGCTGATGTCTTTCAAGTGTCGCAGGCGGGTTTTGACAAACAGACGCCCGCAAAGCTTGGCCGCTGTCAGTTGCCAGCTCACGCCCGGCGTGCCTCGATCGCCTGCCAGATTTTTTCGGCAATGTTCACACCGTCAAACCGCTCCAGTTCCTGAATGCCGGTCGGCGAGGTCACGTTGATTTCGGTCAGGTAGTCGCCGATCACGTCGATCCCGACGAATATCTGCCCTTTTTCGCGTAAGAGCGGTCCAATTGCAGCGCAAATCTCCAGGTCGCGTTCCGTCAGCCCGATCTTTTCAGGACGACCGCCCACATGCATGTTGGATCGGGTTTCGCCGGCGGCGGGCACACGGTTGATCGCGCCGACTGGCTCACCGTCCACAAGGATGATGCGCTTGTCGCCATTTGAAACGTCGGGCAGGAATTTCTGCGCAATCAACGGCTCGCGGTTGATACCCGCAAACAGCTCGTGAAGAGAGGCAAGGTTGCGGTCATTGGCGTCCAGCCGAAAGACCCCGGCCCCGCCATTTCCGTAAAGCGGTTTCAGGATGATGTCGCCATGCTTGGCTTTGAACGATTTCAACGTCGCGAAATCGCGCGCGATCATCGTCGGGGGCGTCAGGTCCGGGAACGCCAACACCAGCAGTTTTTCGGGATAGTTTCGCACCCAAAACGGATCGTTCACGACCAATGTGTCGGGGTGGATCATGTCCAGAATATGAGTGGTGGTGATGTAGCTCATGTCAAATGGCGGATCCTGCCGCAGCCAAACGACGTCGAAATCTTTCAGTTCAACATCTGTTTGTTCGCCCAGGGAGAAGTGATTTCCGTTCTCGCGGCGCACGGTCAAAGACCAGCCGCGGGCGCAAACCTTGCCTTCACGATAGCTCAGATGATCGGGCGTGTAGTAGAACAGCGAATGCCCACGCACCTGTGCCTCTTCCGCGATCCGAAACGTGCTGTCCGCATCAATGTCAACATGATTGATCGGATCCATTTGAATGGCGACTTTCAGCGACATGGCGCACTCCTGTTTTTGCTTCCCTTAAATGGGACAGCAGACGCCAATGCGCAATGGGCTTCAATAGGCCAATGCGTTTTCGATGATTTCGGTCACGCCTTGAGCATTGACCAGGGCAACGTCGAAGCGGCACGGCGTCATCTGGCCCTTCGGTTCGTTTTCAAGGTATTCGCAGGCCGTGGCATTTATGCGCTCAAGCTGTGCGGACGTGATCCTTTCAGCCGCGCGCAAGAAGTCGCGGGATTTTTTGACCTCGACAAATACCACCGTATCGCCATCGCGGGCGATCAGGTCAACCTCGCCATAAGTGCCACGCCAACGGCGCGCTTCCACCTTCTGCCCCCTGCGAAGGTAATCAGCCGCAACCGTTTCCTCGGCGGTCTGCCCGGACAGGTAGGAGACAAGACCGCTCATTCCTGCCGTCCAAGCTCAAGCGCCGCCTGATATACTTTGCGACGGGGCAGACCCAGTGCTTGTGCGACCGCATTAACGGCATCTTTCATCGACATATCTTCCATGGCCTTGGTCAACAAATCTTCCATCGCCCCTTCGTCTTGCACGTCGCCGGGCCGGTCGAGGACAAAGACGACTTCACCCTTGATCGGTTTCTCGGTCAGCATCTCCGCGAGTTCGGCCACGGTGCCACGCTTCACCTCTTCAAACTTCTTGGTCAGTTCACGACACACCGCCGCCTGCCGCATCTCCGCTCCAGACGAACACAATTCAGCTAACAATTTCTGAATTCGTTTGGCGCTTTCAAAGATGACAAGCGTGGTTGGCAAGGGCAACAACTCGGCAAGCCATGTTGCCCGCGCCCCTTTGGCCGCTGGCGGAAACCCGGCAAACAGAAATCGGTCTGTAGGCAACCCTGACAGGCTGAGCGCCGCAAGCGTTGCAGAAGCACCTGGAAGGGCAGTGACATAATACCCACCGTCGGACATTTCACGCGCAAGCGCATACCCGGGATCGGCAATCAGTGGGCTGCCCGCTTCACTGGCATACGCGACGGATTTGCCCGCAGCGATCAGCTTCACGATGCCCGCCCGTGCGGCGTCCCCGGAATGGTCGTGATAGGGAATGAGCTTGCGCCCATTCAGTGCGATGCCATGAATATCCATCAGCTTGCGCGTCGTGCGGGTATCTTCAGCCGCGATCACATCAACCGATGCCAGAACGTCCAAGGCCCTCAGCGTGATGTCGCGCGCGTTGCCGATGGGGGTCGCCACAAGATAGAAGCCCGGATCAAGCTGGGTGTTTTGGGGTTTCACACTGGACCTGTCGATTGTTGAGTCTATGATATGCCCGTCTGCATCGGCAGTTCGATGCCGTGCTTGGGAAAGGATTTTGGTATGTTCTCTGTTTTCGTCCGCACCCGCAAGGCGATCGGCTTGCTGCTTGCCACTTTAGGGCTGTCCGCGCTTGCCGCATGTGGCGTCCCCAGTCCTCAGGCCGGACAGAACATCAATCCCGGAAAGCCTGTGCCGGTGGCCCTTCTGGTGCCCGGCGGGTCTGGATCGGCCAATGATGCGAACCTTGCTGCATCACTTGAGAACGCCGCCCGCATGGCGATGGCAGAACTGTCTGGGGTCGAAATCGACCTGCGGGTTTACAACACGGGTGGAAGCCCGAATCAAGCGGGCGCAATGGCGACCAAAGCTGTGAACGACGGTGCAAAAATCATTCTGGGACCGGTCTTTGCCCAAAGTGCAAACGCTGCCGGTGTGGCAGTGTCACGGCGCAATGTGAATGTGTTGAGTTTCTCGAACAATACCGACATTGCCGGCGGCAACGTCTTTGTTCTGGGCAACACGTTCGAAAACGTCGCAAACCGCCTGGTGCGCTATGCTGCGCGCAGTGGCAAAGGCCGCATCATGGTCCTGCACGGCAATGATCCGGCCGAGGTTCAGGGCAGCAACGCCATCCGCGCAGCGATTGCGAATTCAAGCGCGACGCTCGCCGGGACTGCATCGTTCGATTTGACGCAAAATGGTATCATAAACGCGATGCCTGCGATTAGTTCAAAAGTCAAAAGTTCGGGCGCTCAGTCGGTATTCTTTACATCCGGCACGTCAGGCGCGTTGCCGTTCCTTGCCGGTCTTTTGCCGGAAAATGGCGTCGACCCGACCACCACCCAATTCATCGGATTGCAACGCTGGGATATCCCGTCAAACGCGCTGGCCCTGCCCGGCGTTCAGGGCGGATGGTTCGCCCTGCCCGACCCCGGATTGTCCAGCCGTTTTGCCAGCCGCTATCAGGCTCGATATGGCGCAGCACCGCACCCGATTGCCGGTCTTGCCTATGACGGCATCGCGGCCATCGGCGCGCTTGCGAAATCTGGTCGTGCAAATGCTTTGACAACGACCGCATTGACGCAATCGCAAGGGTTTGTAGGCGTTAACGGCATCTTCCGCCTGCGCCCCAACGGCACGAACGAGCGCGGGTTGGCGGTCGCTCAGGTTCGAAACAATCAGGTCGTCGTGATCGATCCTGCACCCAGAAGCTTCGGCGGTGCCGGGTTCTGAGCCAAACCGGGACGCATTCCCCCCGGTCCCCGATCTGATCTGTCCGTCGCGCGACATCTTTGATGGTGACGCGCTGTGGGCGGAATTGCAGCCCATATTCGAGGGCGCGCCTGACGCGGCAACGGTGCGAAATGCCACGGTGTCGTTGTTGCGCAATGCAATGAAGTCGGGCCGCACTGCCATTGCCTCTGCGCTGGCCGAACACCCGTTGGAGGCCTATCCGGCCATCGCCTCTTATGCCTTTCTGACGGATGGGATTGTCTCTCTCATATACCGGGTAGCCATTGAACGTTTGCACCCGCTTGCCAACCCTACCGCCTCGGAACGTATCGCGCTTTTGGCTGTGGGTGGCTATGGTCGGGCCGAAATGGCGCCCCAGTCCGATGTCGATCTGTTGTTCCTGACGCCGTACAAGATCACCCCTTGGGCCGAAAGCGTCATCGAAAGCATGCTGTATATGCTGTGGGATCTGCGGCTGAAAGTTGGCCATGCGTCTCGGACGATCGACGATTGCCTGCGTCTTGGCCATGATGATTTCACCATCCGCACCGCATTGCTGGAACAGCGTCACATCTGCGGAGATGCTGAACTGGCCCAGAAACTTGCCGATCAGCTTTGGAAGAAGCTGTTCAAGAACACGCTGGCCGAGTTCATCGAAGCCAAACTTGCCGAACGCGATGCCCGGCATGAAAAGCAGGGTGATCAGCGGTTTATGGTCGAACCCAATGTGAAGGAGGGCAAGGGCGGGTTGCGCGATCTGCAAACCCTGTTTTGGGTCGCCAAATACCAGCACCGAGTGAAGAAACCGCAGGACCTCGTCTTGAAAGGCGTGTTCACCGAAGATGAATACGAAACCTTCCGCGAAGCCGAGGAATTCCTTTGGGCTGTCCGCTGCCAGTTGCACCTTGTGACCAATCGACCTTCTGACCAACTGACATTCGATCTTCAGGTCGAGGTTGCGGATCGTCTTGGGTTCAAGGATACCGAAGGGCGGCGGGGGGTCGAACATTTCATGCAGGCCTATTTTCTTCACGCCACCCAGGTCGGCGACCTGACGCGCATCGTTCTGAGCGCGCTGGAAGCTGCGCAATTGAAAGAGGCTCCGGCGCTCTTGCGGCTGTTCAAGCGCCGCAAGCGCCTGAAACCGGGGTATAAAGAGAAGCACGGCCGTCTTGACGTGGTCAGTGACACCGCTTTCCTGTCCGACAAGTTGAACCTGCTTCGCCTGTTCGAAGAAGGCCTGCGCACCGGCATGCTGATCCACCCGGACGCCATGCGTCTGGTGTCCGCCAATCTTGATCTGATCGACGACGATATGCGCAACGACAAGGAAGCCAACCGGATTTTCCTTGGTCTTCTGTTGAAACACGGCAACCCGGAACGTGCGCTGCGCCGGATGAACGAGGTGGGCGTCTTGGCTGCCTTCATCCCCGAGTTCGAGCCGATCGTGGCGATGATGCAGTTCAACATGTACCACTCCTATACGGTGGATGAGCACACAATTCAGGTGATTTCGAACTTCGCGCAGATCGAACGGCGCGAGTTGGGGGACCAGCTTCCGATCTCGACCGAGATCCTGAATAGAGGCATCAACCGCAAAGTGCTTATGGTGGCAATGCTGCTGCATGATATCGGAAAAGGGCGACCGCAGGACCACTCCATTCTTGGCGCACAAATCGCCCGCAAAGTGGCCCCCCGACTTGGATTGAACGCCAAGGATAGCGCCACTGTTGAATGGCTTGTCCGCTATCACCTGCTGATGTCGGACATGGCGCAGAAACGCGACATTGCCGATCCACGCACGGTGCGGGATTTCGCAAAAGCTGTGAAAACCATGCGGCGGCTGGAGCTTCTGACAGTGCTGACAGTCTGTGACATACGCGGTGTGGGTCCGAACACTTGGAACAATTGGAAAGCCACACTGATCCGCACGCTTTACAACCAGACGCAACGCGCGTTGGAAGAGGGGATGGAGGATCTGAACCGCGCCACCCGCGGCACCGAGGCCAAACGCGCCCTGCGTCAGGAGTTGTCCGACTGGACCGCCAAAGACCTGCGGGCCGAGACCGCACGCCACTATGACAGTTATTGGCAGGGGCTGCATGTCACCGCGCACAAGGTCTTTGCCAAGCTCTTGCGTGACATCAAGGATGATGAGGTGCGGATCGACATCTACGAAGATGAAGAACGCGATGTGACACGTGTCTATTTCGCGCTCGCGGATCATCCGGGCATCTTCTCGCGCATCGCAGGTGCGCTGACGGCAGTGCGGGCCAATATCGTGGATGCGCGGACCTATACCTCGAAAGACGGGTATGCGACCGCCTGTTTCTGGGTGCAGGATTCAGACGGTCATCCGTTTGACGTGGCGCGCAAGGAACGCATTGAAAAGATGCTTCACCGCCTGCTCAGGGGCGAGGTCATCGCGACCGAGGCCAACGCCAACAGTGACAAGCTGAAAAAGCGCGAGCGTGTGTTCAAGGTGCCCACGCATATTACTTTCGACAATGACGGATCCGAGATTTATACCATCATCGAGGTCGATACACGCGACCGCCCCGGCCTGCTGCATGACCTGACAAGGACACTGGCGAATGCGAATATCTATATTGCGTCGGCCGTGATCGCCACCTATGGCGAACAGGTGGTGGATTCCTTCTACGTCAAGGACATGTTCGGATTGAAAATCATGGCCGAGCACAAGAAATTGCAGCTTGAAGCCAAACTGCGGCAGGCGATCGAGCAATCGGCCGAAAGGGCTACGGCGTAATGGCTTCCAGACTGGCGCGAGGCTTCATGACCGTGGGCGGCTGGACGATGGCCAGCCGAATCCTTGGCTTCGTGCGTGACATCATGATCGGCGCGTTTCTGGGATCATCGGCGGTTGCCGAGGCGTTTCTGATCGCGTTTTCCCTGCCCAACATGTTCCGTCGGTTCTTTGCCGAAGGCACGTTGAACGTCGCTTTCGTTCCGATGTTTTCCAAGAAGCACGAGGGCGGCGAAGGCGCGAAGGAGTTCGCGCGCGACGCCATGTCCGGTCTGGCCTTCATTCTGGTGATCTTCACTATAATCGCGCAAATCTTCATGCCCGCGCTGGTCTATGCCATGGCGTCCGGCTTTGCCGATGACAGCCGGTTCGACCTTGCCGTCACCTATGGGCGCATCGCATTTCCATATATCCTGTTCATATCAATGGCGGCTTTGCTGTCCGGCGTGCTGAACGCCACAGGCCGGTTCATGGCCGCAGCGGCGGCGCCGGTGCTTCTGAACGTGATTTTCATCGTGGCGATGTTTATCGCTGACAGCTTTGGCTATGACATCGGCAATGCCTTGGCCTGGACCGTTCCGGTTGCAGGTATTGCGCAAGTCGTGCTGGTCTGGGTGGCGGCAAGTCGGGCAGGCTATCGCCTTGTGCCGCGCAGGCCACACATGACGCCAGAGTTGAAACGCCTCTTCATCATCGCCGCCCCCGCCGCGCTTGCAGGTGGCGTGACGCAGATTAACCTGCTGGTGGGTCGTCAGGTGGCCAGCTTCTTCGACGGGGCGGTGGCGTGGCTTTACTATGCCGACCGGCTTTATCAACTGCCGCTGGGCGTCGTCGGCATCGCCATCGGGATCGTTCTGCTGCCCGAGTTGTCGCGCAACCTGCGGTCCGGGGACAATCTGGCTGGCCGCAATGCGCTCAGCCGTGCTGGCGAGTTGTCGCTGGCCCTGACCTTTCCGGCTGCGGTTGCCTTGATGGTGGTCCCGACCCAACTGATCGAAGTGCTGTTCCAGCGCGGTGCGTTTACGTCGGATGACACCGCGTCGACCGCTCTGGCCACGGCCATTTACGGGGCTGGGCTGCCCGCCTTCGTGCTGCAAAAGGTGCTGGCATCGGTCTATTTCGCGCGCGAAAACACCCGCACGCCGTTTCACTTCGCCATCGTCGGGATGATCGTCAATCTGGTGGTCGCTGTCGGGCTAAGTTATTGGATCGGCTTCATCGCTGCCGCCATCGGAACAACTGTAGCGGGCTGGGCGATCACGGGCCTGACATGGATCGGCGCGGCCCGGATGGGAGACGACACCAGGTTTGACGCGCGCTTTTGGCGACGCTTCTGGCGGCTGGCGGCGGCCAGTTGGACCATGGGCGCGGTGCTGTGGGTTCTGGTGCTCGTCATGGGCCCAATGTTCGGCATTCCCGGCCTGAAGATCGTGGCGCTTGTCATCCTGGTCGTTGGCGGGATCGTCACCTATGGTTGCCTGGGGCAACTGTTTGGTGCCTTCCGCCTGTCCGAGGTCAAAGGCGCTCTGCGCCGGGGCTGATATGCCTACCGCCTGCGCAACCGGGTCAGCACGTTTGACCACCCGCCGGGGCTGACGAGAAAAGACAGGCCAAAGCCAGTGACGAACCCTGCAATCTCTGACACCCAATTCAGACCTGCGCCAAACAGCAGCCCGAAAATCAACTGTAATCCCATCAAAAACGCGATAATACGGAAGGCGGAAAGCTGGTTGCCTCCGGTCGCGGCAAGATTGGTCCACAAAATGAACGTATAGGCCCCGATCAGCCCATAAACAGCGGGAAATCCGCCAAACAGAACTACCGGTGTGTCCCATACCATCCAATAGGCCAACGCCCCGCCGATCGAGGCACCGAAATACACCACCAGAAACGCGAGAGAAGAAAACACTTCGCCCACCATCTTGCCCAGCGCCAGTAAAAATACGAGCACAAACAGAAGGTGAGTGAAGCTCAGGTGTAGAAACGGATAGGTGAAAAACCGAGCAAGATCCGGCAGCGGAAAGCGCCCGTTTTCCACCATCCAGGCAAACAGGGGCTCGCGAAAGCCCCATTCCTCGATCATCGTGATGCGCCAGCCTGCGGCCTGTGGCCCACCAATGAAGCCTCGGCTGCCCGCAGCAAACACCAGTTCGATCCCGATCAGGAACACCGCCAACGCGATCACCACCGGCGGCAAAGGGTTCACGGGGCTTTCTTCGCGATAACTGCTCATAACTGGCTCTCCTTGGCCACTTCCATGCGGGCCTTTCTTGACGGCCTTTGCCCACATGGGTAAGCGACGGGAGGTAAGAAATCCAGACGGAGTGAAAACATGACCAATCACACGCCACGCGTCTTCTCAGGCGTCAAGCCTTCGGGCGGGCTGCAATTGGGCAACTACCTTGGTGCCATCAAGCGATTTGTGGACATGCAAGGGCAGGATTACGAGGCCATTTTTTGCGTCGTCGACCTGCACGCGATCACCGTCTGGCAAGACCCGAAAGAGCTGAAGGATGCCACCCGGGAAGTGACCGCGGGCTATCTGGCAGCAGGGATCGACCCGGCGAAATCTGTTCTTTTCAACCAAAGTCAGGTGCCCGCGCACGCCGAACTTGCATGGCTGTTCAACTGTGTCGCGCGCGTGGGCTGGATGAACCGCATGACACAGTTCAAGGACAAGGCTGGCAAGAACGCCGAGAAGGTGTCGCTGGGCCTGTACGCCTATCCTGCGCTGATGGCTGCCGACATTCTTCTGTATCACGCAACCCATGTGCCTGTGGGCGAGGATCAGAAGCAGCATGTCGAACTGACGCGCGACATTGCCGCCAAATTCAACCATGATTATGGGGCCGAAGGCTTTTTCCCCCTGCCCGAACCGATTATCGAAGGGCCGGCAACGCGCGTGATGAACCTGCGCGACGGATCAAAGAAGATGTCCAAGTCCGGTGAAAGCGACATGGAGCGGATCAACATGACCGATGACGCCGACACGATTGCCAAGAAGTTCAAGAAGGCGCGCACCGATCCGGAACCTTTGCCAGATACGCTTGAAGGTCTTGAGGGTCGCCCCGAGGCGCGGAACCTCGTGGATATCTATGCTGGACTGTCCGAAACCACGCCCGAAGCGGTCATCACCGAGTTTGCAGGGGCCGGCTGGGGCACGTTCAAGCCTGCCCTGGCCGATCTGGCTGTCGCAAAGCTGGGGCCAATTTCAGAAGAGATGGCGCGGCTGATGAATGACAAGGCCGAGATCGACCGCGTTCTGGCGCGGGGGGCTGAACGCGCCGAAGCCATCGCCCAGCCAATCCTGGATCAAACCTATGACATCATGGGGTTTCTGCGGTCGCGCCGGGGGTAAACGCGGGCGGCATCCACACTTGAAGGGCGCTGAACCACCTGCGCCCTTTCGCGTTCATGCCCTTTGGTGATCCGCGCAATTTCGGCTAGGCTGAAGGTTGACAGTCAAAGGGAGCGCGCGATGAAACGGAAAGAATATACTGGTCAAGACATCACCGTAAGTTTCGATCTTGGGCGTTGCATCCATTCGCGAAATTGCTTCCTGCAATTACCCAAGGTGTTTGACCCGGGCAATCGCCCATGGGTGCAGCCCGACCAAGCCGCCGCGGAAGAGGTCGCAGCGGTGATCCGCGCGTGCCCGTCTGGCGCATTGGCCTATCGGCGTTGTGATGGGCGGGACGAACAACCGCCGCAGATCAACCGTCTGGCGATCCTTGAAAACGGGCCGTTGGTTCTGGCGGGCGACATCTCGGTCGAGGGTGGCGAAACGCAAACACGTGTGGCCCTGTGCCGCTGCGGGCAATCGAAGAATAAACCCTATTGCGACAACAGCCACGTGGACGCGGGCTTCGCCACAACCGGTGAACCTGCACCAAAGACCCCGCCGGAAAAGGACGGGCAAGGGGGCGCAGTGAAGGTTGACAGGCAACCGGACGGTCCCCTGAAAATCGACGGGAATGTCGAGATGTGCACCGGAACCGGCAAGCGCATTGCCAAGCTGGGCATGGCATATCTGTGCCGCTGCGGACAATCGAAGAACAAGCCGTTCTGCGATGGCAGCCACAAGCAGGCTGGTTTCAAGGACACGCCGGGGTGACAAACTGGGATGACAAGCCGGGCAACTGACTGCGGGGCTTGAATTGTTATATCATAACACTATCTGTTCCTGCATGACACATATGCCAACCATAAGACAAAAGGCGCTCCCCGAAGACATGCGCCTGTTGCTTCGGGATTACCCACGCGAGGCGTGGCAGGATGACCCGAATTTCGCCGCGTCCATTCAGAACTGGATGGGGGCACATGTCATGTTTGGACAACTGGCCGAGTTGATCCGCCTGAACACAGAAGGGTATCTGGACAAACAGATCGCACCGGAAGATCACGCGCGGCGCCTGTCGCAGTATGGGAACCTGCTGGTGCGCAACCTGCATGGGCACCACCATTGGGAAGATCGCAAGCTCTTTCCAGAGCTATCCGCCGCCGACGCACGCTTCGACCACGGGTTGGACACGCTGGAGGCTGACCATGTCGTGCTGGACGATCTGCTGGATCGGTTCACCCGGCAAGCCAACCGGGTGGTGACACTGACCCAGATGGATGAATCACAAGCGCGCGAAGAAGCCCAACCGGTGCACGATATGACAGAAGTGCTTGAAGGTTTCCTGTCGCGCCATTTGACAGATGAAGAGGATTTGGTCGTGCCGATCCTGCTGCATCACAAATTGCGCGGGTAACACAGGTGTCTGCGTCCGCTGGCGCAGACACCCAATACGGAAGGAATGACATGTTCACGAAGGAGACCCTGGCCTTTCTAGGCGATCTCAAGGCCAACAACACACGCGACTGGTTCACCGAAAACAAAGCACACTATACCTTGCATGTGAAGGACGCGGCCAAAGTCTTCTGCGATGACCTCGCCTCACGGCTGGCGGCACGATATGGCACCGATGTCACTGCGAAGATGTTTCGTATCCACCGCGATCTGCGGTTTTCCAAGGACAAAACGCCCTTTAACGCCCATGTCCATATCGGGTTCGGCGACGCCGCGACGGGGGCGGCGTGGATGTTTGGCCTGCATCCCGATGAACTCAAGATCGGTTATGGCCTGTTTGCCTTTGACAAACAGCGGCTGGCACTATGGCGCGACGTTGTGGCAGGATCGGCGGGCGACAAGCTGACGGATCTGCTGGAAGATGCACGCCAAAACGGGCTGCGAATCTCGGAACCGGAGCTCAAACGCGTGCCATCCCCCAACCCTGCTGATCACCCCAACGCCACATTGCTGCGTCACAAGGGTCTCGCCGTTTGGCAGGACGCTTTTCATCTGGATCACGCCTTGGGTCACGACGCAGGGACCAAGATCGCCGACGCATTACGAGCCTTCGACCCACTGCGCAACTGGATGGTGGAACACCTGCCAGCCTGACGGCGCTCGATCTCTAGCGCTCAATACCCAGCTTCCGGCACAGTTTTGCCAGCGTTGCACGATCCACATCAGACCAATCGGCCTTGCGCGATTTGAACAAGGTGGCCTGGCTTTTGTGAACCGGTCCGCCCGACAGGATCTTCAGGTGGTTGGCCCGCAATGTCTCGCCGGTCGACGTGATGTCGGCCACCGCTTCGGCGGTTTCGTTCTTCACGGTGCCTTCGGTTGCGCCCTGACTGTCGACCAGTTGGTAATCGGCCACACCGTGATCGCGTAGATGATCACGGATCAAACGGTGATATTTGGTGGCAATCCGCAGACGAAATCCGTGCTTGGCACGGAAGGCCGCAGCCACCGCGTCCAGATCGTCCAGCGTGTTCACATCAACCCAGCATTTCGGCACGGCTATGATCAGATCGGCATGACCGAACCCCATCGGTGCAAGCTCGATCACTTTCTCATCCCACGCGCCCAGCTTTTCGCGCACGAGGTCGGACCCGGTGACGCCCAGATGAATGCGCCCCGCCGCCAACTCCCGCGGAACTTCACCGGCAGACAGAAGCACCAATTCGACGCCATCTATCCCACCAACGGCGGCTGCATATTCGCGATCGGACCCGGTGCGCGACAGCTCGATCCCTGCCGCCCCGAACCAATCAAAGGTCTTTTCCATCAACCGACCCTTCGAGGGTACGCCCAGCTTCACGGTCATTGCCCCGCCTCGCCTGTCAGGTCCAGCGTCAATTCGGGGCGGATCACGCCACCAACCGCCGGTATGTCACGCGCATCACCATTCTGGTTGCCCAACACACGCGTCAACGCATCATAGCGCCCGCCGGTCGCAACGGGGGGCAGATCGGGCCGAGCCTCGGCATAGAAACCAAAGACAAACCCATCGTAATACTCCATCGAGGTGCGGCCATAGCTGACTTCGAAATCGAGCGTTGCGACATCAACACCGCGCCGCGTCAAAGCCTCGGCACGCATTTCAAGACGGTCAACCGCCTGCGCAATCGCAGGCATGTCCACGGCGAGATCGCGCAGATGTTCCAATACATTGGCCGTCGTTTCACGCAATCCCAGCAAGTCATCCAGCAGCTCGACTTCTTGCGCCGAAATGGGTGGAGCGGCGGCATCTTCGCGCAGGGCCGCAATCCGCTCGGCAATCTCGGCACGCGAGCGTAATCCGATCTGCGGCGTCTTGCAGTTCATCGGCTCGGTCTGCGCCAAAAGCGCATCACGCCCTTCCGGCAAAGGCGCCCGCCCGGAGAACCGGTCCAGCAAGGCACGGAAGCGGCGGGGACGCCAGATGTGGCGCAGAAGGGCGGCCTTGCGACGCTCGGTCGTGCTCAGCCCGCGAACGGCGGCCAGCAGCAACCCCATGTCCCCGGTTGCGGCGCGCAGGTTCAGTGGTTCAAGAATCTCTTTCAGCAGCGCAAAAACCTCGGCATCCGCTTCAATCGGGGCGGCACGGTCAAAAACCTCATACCCCACCTGAAAATACTCGGACGCGCGATGCTTGGATTCGTCCTGTGCGCGAAACACCTCGCCCATATAGGCATAGCGCGCAGGTTCCGCCCCATCCGCCATGTGCATCTGCACCACAGGCACGGTGAAATCCGGGCGCAACATCGTCTCACCCAGATCAGGATCGTGGGTCACGAAGGCGCGCGCGCGTATGTCCTCGCCATAAAGGTCAAGAAGGGTCTCGGCGGGTTGCAGGATATCAGTTTCGACGACGCTTGCGCCGTGATTTTCGAAGAATTGCAGAAACCGCGCGGCCTCGATGCGGACGCGTGCCTTGTCAGCCATCATAACCCTCGACGATTTCGCGCACCTTGGCGACCATATCGGCGCGGTCGCATTCGAACTGGCTGGGGCGTTCTTTCCATTCCTCAAGCGTTGCGTTCTCGGCTATTTTTGCGCCCAACACCAAATCCTTGATTTGCACTTTTCCGGCTTCGAACTCGTCAGACCCCGCGATAATCGCGACGGGCGACCCTCGCTTATCTGCATATTTCAACTGATTGCCGAAATTCTTCGGATTGCCCAAATAGACCTCGGCCCGGATACCCGCTTGCCTCAACTCGCCCACCATCGCCTGATACTCAGCAAGCCGGGATTTATCCATCACGGTCACGACAACGGGACCAACAGTCTCGCCATCCATCCGCCCCTTGGCGCGCAAGGCCGCCAACAGGCGATCCACACCAATCGACACACCCGTCGCGGGCACGGCCTGACCAGTGAAACGCCTGACCAGATCATCATAGCGACCACCCCCGGCCACCGATCCGAACTGACGCGGGCGTCCCTTTTCGTCAAGGATTTCGAAAGTCAGTTCAGCCTCGAAGACCGGGCCGGTGTAATAGCCAAGACCACGCACGACCGAGGGGTCGATAACGATGCGGTCGGGGCCGTAGCCTTGGGCGGCCAACAGAGTTGCGATCTCGTTCAACTCGGTCACGCCTTCGGCGCCAATGGCGCTATCGCCCACGGCAGCGCGCAGGTTGGCCAGTGTCTTGTCCGCAGTTTTGCCTTTCGAGGTCAGGAACGCCAACACGGGTTCTGCCTGTTCCTCCGACAGCCCGACCCCATCGATATACGCGCCCGAAGCATCCAGACGACCATTGCCCAGAAGCTCGCGCACCCCGGCCTCACCAACTTTGTCAAACTTGTCGATGGTGCGCAGAACAGCATCGCGGGCGGGGCCTTCGTCAACGCCCATCACCTCCAATACACCATTCAAAACCTTGCGATTGTTCACCCGAACCACATAGTCGCCGCGTGGGATGCCGACGGTCTCCAACGTATCCGCCAGCAGCGCGCAAATCTCGGCATCCGCCGCCATGGATGCTGTGCCAACCGTATCCGCATCACACTGATAAAACTGGCGAAACCGCCCCGGACCGGGCTTTTCGTTGCGCCACACCGGCCCCATTGCATAACGGCGATACGGGGTGGGCAGATCGTTGCGATGCTGTGCATAAACGCGGGCCAAGGGCGCGGTCAGATCATAGCGCAGCGCGAGCCAACTGTCGTCGTCGTCTTGCCACGCGAACACACCCTCGTTCGGGCGATCCACATCCGGCAGGAACTTGCCCAGCGCCTCGACCGTTTCCACCGCCGAGCTTTCCAGCGCATCGAAGCCATAGCGATGATAAACCGCCGCGATCTGGTCGAGCATCCGTTTCCGCTCGTCCACCTCTGCGCCGAAATAGTCGCGAAACCCCTTGGGCGTGATCGCCTTGGGGCGGGGCTGTTTTTTCTGCTTGGCCATGACTGGTCCCGGTTCAATATGTATCGCGGGCGGTCTAGCGGATGGGGGCGTCAGGGGCAAGGAAAGCCTGTCATTCGCGCTTGTGTAAAAAACCGCTGGGTCTTGCGGCAAAGCCACGCTATCACGCCCCCCATGACACACGATCGCCTGACCCAATTGGAAGAAAGCATCGCCCACCTGTCCCGCCAGGTTGAGGAGTTGAACGAGGTTGTCACGCGGCAGGATACCGAATTGTCAAAGATGACCCACCGCGTTCGTATGTTGATGCAACGCGAAGCCGAGCGGGAACAGGCCAATTCCGGTGGCGTGGTCTTGGGCGACGAACGCCCACCGCATTACTGACGCCCGGTTTTCATGACCCAGGGTATTCACCGTGTCGCATTGGTCAACATCTGACACCGACGAAAGCACAGGCAAAGCCCCTGATCGCACTCGAAATCAAAGCTAGGCGCCCATACACCAGCGCATGACCGCTTTCTGCGCGTGAAGCCGGTTCTCGGCCTCGTCAAAGATCACCGATTGCGGGCCGTCCATGACCGCATTGGTCACTTCTTCCTCGCGGTGGGCCGGCAGGCAATGCATGAACAATGCATCCGGTTTGGCATGGGCCATCAGTGCATCGTTGATCTGGTAAGGGCGCAGCAGATTGTGGCGACGTTCCCGCGCCGAGGGCGCGTCGTGCATCGAAACCCATGTATCAGCCACGATCAGATCGGCCCCATCCACCGCCTGCACCGGATCGCGCACGATCTCGATATTGGCACCCTTGGCACGCGCCTCTTGCACAAACACCGTTTCGGGGTCCAACACCTCCGGTCCGGTGAAAGTCACGTCAAACCCAAACTGGCCCGCCGCATGCAGGAACGAGGCACAGACATTGTTGCCGTCCCCCGCCCAGACGACTTTCTTGCCCGCAATTGGCCCGCGATGTTCTTCGTAGGTCAGGATATCCGCCATGATCTGACAGGGGTGCGAACGGTTGGTCAGCCCGTTGATCACCGGCACATCGGCATATTCCGCCATCTCGAGCAGTGTCGCTTCTTCAAAGGTGCGGATCATGATCATGTCGACATAGCGGCTCAGCACGCGGGCAGTGTCGGCCACCGTCTCGCCGTGCCCCAACTGCATTTCCGAGCCAGACAGAACCATCGTCTGCCCACCCATTTGTCGCACACCCACATCGAAGCTGACGCGGGTCCGGGTCGAGGGCTTTTCAAAGATCAGCGCGACCATATGGTCTTTCAGCGGCTGTTCATCGTCCAAAGCCCCTTTGGGCTTGCCTGCGCGGGCTTGCTTGATGCGATGCGCCTCGGACATCATGCTGGTCAGATCGGCTTTGTCGGTTTTGTTGATATCAAGAAAATGCGTCATTGGGTCTGGCCCTCCACAGCCTTCGCAGCGGTTTCAAGGCGGGTGATGGCCTCGGCAATGTCTTCGTCTTCGATGGTCAGGGCGGGCAAGATGCGCAGCACGTTATCCGCCGCTGGCACGCACAGCACACCCGCGCCGTAACAGGCTGTCAGAACATCCGTATTGGGGGCTTTGCATTTCAACCCCAACATTAATCCTGCGCCGCGAACGGCCTCGAACACGTTTGGATGAGCTGCCACCAGTCCTTCCAGCTTTTGTCGCAGCAACCCCGCTTTGCGGTTCACTTCGTTCAAGAATTCCGGATCGGCTATGATGTCGACAACCCGCGCCCCGATCGCACAGGCCAGTGGGTTGCCGCCATAGGTGGATCCATGCGTGCCCGCGACCATGCCGCTGGCAGCGTCTTCTGTTGCCAGAACAGCGCCCAGAGGGAAGCCGCCACCGATACCCTTGGCCACCATCATGATGTCAGGCGTCACGCCGGAATATTCATGTGCAAACAACCGACCCGTCCGGCCCATGCCACACTGCACCTCGTCAAAAATCAAAAGCGCCCCAGCCTCGTCGCAGGCCACACGGATCGCGGTCAACTCGTCATCCGGCACCGGACGAATACCGCCTTCACCCTGCACGGGTTCGATGATGACCGCGGCCACATCCCCACCCGACAGTGCGTTGGTCAGCCCGTCCATATCGCCGAAGGGCAGATGGGTGAAGCCGGGCAGAAGCGGGCCGAAGCCCTTGATCAGCTTTTCGCCCCCCGCGGCCGCAATCCCGGCGGACGACCTGCCATGGAACGAGCCTTCAAAACCAATGATGCGCGTCCGCTCTGGCTGCCCTTTGTCATACCAATGTTTGCGCGCCATTTTTACCGCAAGCTCACACGCTTCGGTGCCTGAATTGGTAAAGAACGCGGTATCCGCGAAGGTCAGATCCACCAACTTGTCTGCAAGTTTCTGCTGCTGCGGAATGGTATAGAGGTTCGACACATGCCACAGTTTTGCACCCTGCTCAGTCAGCGCCTCGACCAACGCCGGATGGGCATGGCCCAGCGCATTCACCGCGATCCCTGCGCCAAGATCCAGATATCGCTCGCCGCCTGCCGTCACAAGCCAGCTGCCTTGGCCATGCTCGAACGCAAGATCAACACGGTTATAGGTTGGAAGAAGCGACGGGATCATGTCGGTATCCTTTATTAAAGAAGCCTTTGGGTGCCGTATGGCGGGCCTCAAGTCAACAATTTCGGAAAGGGCCGCGTCATCGACGCGGGGAACAAACGGGGCAGGCGTCAGGCGCGGATGCGTCGGCGTCGGGTGTCAGCGATATGCGTGCGTTTGATCATGAGGCGGGCTTACGCCAAGGACACGCGGCTGTCCACCCTTTTCAGAACGCCGCCAAACCCTTAAGCGGGTTGAATGGAGACTCGCCCCACCCCGACCCACAACCCGTTGGCGGCAGCAGGTTTCATGCTGCTGGCATCGTCACTGATTGCCGGCACAACGCTGATGGCAAAGCTTGTCGGGCGTGATAGCTTGGGCGACCCTCTGCACCCCTTGCAAATCAGTCATGGACGGTTTCTGTTTGCGTTTCTGGCGATCAGCACGGTGGTCGCGCTCAAACGTCCGGCCCTGCGCAACGCGAATATCCCCTTGCACATCGCCCGATCTGTTGCGGGCTGGACCGGAATTTCCCTGATGTTTGCCGCGGTTGGCTTCATCCCGCTGGCCGACGCCACCGCGATCAGTTTTCTGAACCCGGTCTTCGCCATGGTGTTTGCCATCGTCTTGCTGGGGGAACAGGTGGGACCGTGGCGCTGGATCGCGGCTGCCATCGCGCTGATCGGGGCGGTCGTGCTGATCCGTCCGGGCGCGGACAGCTTTCATCCGGCCGCGTTTCTGGCACTGGCCGCCGCTATGGTCATGGGGTTGGAGATCACGCTGATCAAACGCCTGACCGGTCGGGAAGCCCCGCTGCAAATCCTGTGGATCAATAATGGCATCGGCCTGACGGTGGCAACCATGGCGGTGATCTGGGTCTGGGTGCCCCCCACACCCGCGCAATGGACGGCCCTTGCCGCCCTTGGGTTTATGATGGCATTGGCGCAAACCTGCTTTATCCAATCCATGAGGCGCGCCGATGCAAGCTTTGCCGTGCCGTTTTCCTATGCCACATTGGTTTTCGCTGGTCTGTATGATTTCGGCGTGTTTGGCGTCGTTCCCGTCCCCACCAGCCTGCTTGGGGCTGCGATCATCATCGCGGGCGGCGTGCTTCTGGTCTGGCGGGAAGGACGCAGGGCGGCCTGATGCCGCTTCTGTGCTTGTATCCCCCGGCACTATGACTAAAATAGCCGCTTGTGAATTCACTGGGCCGTTTGGGTAACTCCGCGTCCCGACCCCAAGAACGGGAAGAAATATGTCCTGGACCGACGAGCGCGTTGAAATCCTGAAAAAGATGTGGGGCGAGGGGCAATCCGCCTCGGTCATCGCAAAAGAACTTGGTGGCGTTACCCGCAATGCCGTGATCGGCAAGGTGCATCGCCTTGGCCTGTCGAACCGGTCCGGTGGTGGGTCGAAAGCACCTGCCAAGGAAAAGGCCGCACCAAAAACAGCGGCCAAGGCGAAGACCCCACCGAAAAAAGCGACCCCGAAGAAAGAGGCGGAGCCCGCCTCCAAGCCCGCTGCGGATATCAAACCCATCCCGGCGCGCAAACAGATCATCCCGGCAGGCCAACCCCTGCCGCCGCAACCTTCGGCGAATGAGATCAGCCCCGAGGCGCTGGCCTCGGTGCGCGAAGTCGAAAAGGGCGCGAAAAAACTGAACCTGATGGAGCTGACCGAGCGGACCTGCAAATGGCCCATCGGCGACCCCGCGACCGAGGATTTCTGGTTTTGCGGCCTGACTGTGCAACAGGGCAAACCCTATTGCGAGGCGCATGTGGGCGTAGCGTTCCAGCCGATGTCCTCGCGCCGCGACCGCAAACGGTAAGCCGGGTTCAATACCTTTTCTTAAGCGCGCCTAACCCGGCGCGCTTTTTGTTGCATGGCGACACGGCGCGGTAGTGCTTTCCAAGTTCCGCCATGCAAGCTATATGCGCGCCATGACATATCCAGTGAACCCACCCAAGCTGCGCCCGGACCTTGCCCCGAAAGCCCGGTTTTCCGAGCCGAAACGCGATGGTCAACCCACCATCGGCATGGTCAGCCTTGGCTGCCCCAAGGCGCTCGTCGACAGCGAACGCATTCTGACGCGGCTGCGCGCCGAAGGCTATGCGATCAGCCCGGATTATACCGGCGCGGATGCGGTGATCGTGAACACATGCGGGTTTCTGGATTCGGCCAAAGCGGAAAGCCTTGAGGCCATTGGTGAGGCGTTGAACGAAAACGGCCGTGTCATTGTCACCGGCTGTCTGGGCGCGGAAGAAGACTATATCCGCGGCGCCCATCCCAGCGTTCTGGCCGTCACAGGCCCGCACCAGTATGAACAGGTTCTGGATGCCGTGCACGGCGCGGTGCCGCCCAGCCCCGATCCGTTTGTGGACCTGCTGCCCGCGACCGGCGTATCGTTGACCCCGCGCCATTACAGCTATCTGAAAATTTCCGAGGGCTGCAATCACAAGTGCAAGTTCTGCATCATTCCAGACATGCGCGGCAAACTCGCCAGCCGTCCCGCCCATGCGGTGATCCGCGAGGCGGAAAAGCTGGTCGAGGCCGGCGTGAAAGAACTGCTGGTGATTTCTCAGGATACCTCGGCCTACGGCGTCGACATCAAACATGCCGAGGATCGGGGCCACCGCGCCCATATCACCGACCTGGCGCGCGATCTTGGGGCGCTCGGGGCGTGGGTCAGGCTGCACTATGTCTATCCTTATCCGCATGTGCGCCAGTTGATCCCGCTGATGGCGGACGGGCTGATCCTGCCCTATCTGGATATTCCGTTCCAACACGCCCACCCCGACACGCTGAAACGCATGGCCCGCCCTGCGGCGGCATCAAAAACGCTGGACGAAATCGCAGCGTGGCGCGCGGATTGCCCCGACATCACCCTGCGGTCCACCTTCATCGTCGGCTATCCCGGCGAAACCGAGGCCGAATTCCAGACCCTGCTGGATTGGATGGACGAGGCGCAACTGGATCGCGTCGGCTGCTTCCAATACGAGAACGTCGACGGTGCCCGGTCAAACGACCTGCCCGACCACGTTCCCGCCGAGGTCAAACAAGACCGCTGGGACCGGTTCATGGAGAAGGCGCAGGCGATTTCCGAAGCCAAACTGGCCGCGAAGGTGGGTCAGGTGATGGACGTGATCGTGGACGACATCGACGAAGACGGCATCGCCACCTGCCGCACCAAAGCCGACGCCCCCGAGATTGACGGCAACCTGTTCATTGACGAGGGGACAGAAGGGCTGACGGTCGGCGAGATCGTTCGCGTCGAAGTGGATGAGGCGGGGGAGTATGATTTGTGGGGGCGACTGCCCAAAACCTGAGCGATCTAACCGCACGATAGCACCAAAGTGATCCGATCAAGGCGCATTGTCGTATACTTTAACACGATAGGAGGTGTTAGAGATGCGACTTTTGGCCATCACACTCGCCCTGACGGTGCTGTTTTCCTTCGGGGCCAAAGCACAGGATGTATCAATCGAAGACGTCATTTCGATGCAGATTGATGCCTTCAAAGCAGATGATTTCGACACCGCGTTCACCTATGCGTCGCCCAACATCCGCTCCATGTTTGGCACCGCCGAGAATTTCGGCAGCATGGTGCGTGGAAGCTATCCGATGGTCTGGCGACCCTCAGAGCTCACGTTCCTCGGCCGCGAGGACAAGGGCAATGCCACAATGCAACGCCTAAAGGTTACAGACAGACAGGGAACACCCTTCTGGTTCGTATACGAGATGGTCTTGATCGACGGCCAGTGGCGGATCAATGGCGTGTTTAGGTTGAAATCGCCTGGCCT
The DNA here is from genome assembly GCF_056857795.1 of Aliiroseovarius sp. B-4. Taxonomy (NCBI): domain Bacteria; kingdom Pseudomonadati; phylum Pseudomonadota; class Alphaproteobacteria; order Rhodobacterales; family Paracoccaceae; genus Aliiroseovarius; species Aliiroseovarius sp. B-4. The sequence goes on along the minus strand of NZ_JBSXNV010000042.1, from coordinate 229,608 downwards.
GACTGCCTGAATTCATCACAGGAACGATGCGTCGGAAGTCTGTTCCTGATAAAGTCATGTGATGATTTCTGCTCGGGAAAGGAGACTACACCATGTCAGAGGCAAAAGAGGTTACTGGCCATTGTCTGTGCGAGAAGGTGAAATTCCGCGCCACTTCAAAGAATCCTACACTTGCGGCCTGTCATTGCGACATGTGCCGTCGGTGGTCGTCTGGTCCATATATTGAGATCACATGCCAAGACGTTTCGTTCGAAGGTGAAAACTACATCGGCACGATCCGTTCATCGGATTGGGCAGAGCGTGGATTTTGCAAGAACTGTGGAACCAACTTGTTTTACCACATCATTGACGCAGACGATTACCTGATGTCTGCGGGTCTGTTGGACGATACATCTGACCTGAGCCTGTCACTTCAGGTGTTCACCGACAGCAAACCCCATTTCTACACGCTGGCAGAAAAGACAAAAATGATGACCGGGGAAGAGGTCTTTGCGGCTTACGCCCCCCCGCAGGACTAACTCTTGGGGCCGTTACAATGACGTTCGGACTTGCGGCTACCCTTCGCGTGACACGCTGAACAATACCCAGCCGTCAATCCGCGCGACCTCTACGCCGCCGGTTTCAGCTTGGAACACGCCCAACCCTTCGTAGTCTTCCGGGCAGGCAACAAGGTCGGCGGTGTGGTCAAGGTATTCGACGGTGGCCGCGCTTTCGCCCACGCGGCGGCATTGGTCGCCGTCGGCGCGGTAGCCATCGCCGAACAGGGGCAAGTCAGTTGCGGGCGGAGAATACACGGTCTTGGTTTCGCAGGCGGTCAACAGGCCAAGGGCGATCAGGGGAACAAGCTGTTTCATCAGGGGTCTCCTTCTGGATTTCCCTGAGTATATCACAGGTTGAAACGCGGTGCGGCAGTTCCTTGCCGCCCCCAGTTTCAGCGGGTCACGCGCCCTGAAGCGGTCTGACTTCGATCTCGCGCTCAGTCCGGGCCTTCATGGCGCGCGCGGCAGCATGGCTGGCGGCAAGCGTGGTGAAATACGGGATCTTGTCCATCAGGGCGACATTGCGCATTTCGCGACTGTCATTCACCGATTGGGTGCCTTCGGTCGTGTTCATAACCAGATGAACCTCGCCGTCCTTCATACGGTCGACGATATTTCGGCCCGGCTCATACACTTTGGCGACCTTCTCGGTTTCCACGCCATTTTCAGACAGGAAAGATGCAGTGCCGCGGGTGGCGAGAATGGTAAAGCCCTGATCTTTCAAAAGCTTGGCAGTTTCGACCAATTGCTCGGTCTTGTCACCTTCCTTGATCGACAAAAACACGTTGCCTTCAGTCGGCAGCATGGACCCTGCCCCAAGCTGGGCCTTCAGGAACGCCATGGCGAAATCCTTGTCCGCCCCCATCACTTCGCCGGTCGAACGCATTTCCGGGCCAAGCAACGTATCCACACCGGGGAAACGGGCGAACGGCAACACGGCTTCCTTAACGGCATAGCTGTCAATCTCGGGGTCCACCAGATCGAACGCATCCAGCTTCTCGCCCGCCATGACACGCGCCGCAATGGACGCAATGGGGGACAGAACCGCCTTGGCCACGAAAGGCACGGTGCGCGAGGCACGTGGGTTCACTTCGATCAGATAGATCTCGTCATCTTTCACGGCGAACTGCACGTTCATCAAACCAACCACGTTCAGCGCCAGCGCCAGCGCCTTGGACTGTTCACGCAGCCCGAGAATGATCTCGGCGCTGAGCGAATAGGGCGGCAACGAACAAGCGCTGTCGCCGGAATGCACGCCTGCTTCTTCGATATGCTGCATGATGCCTGCGACATGCACGTTTTCGCCATCGCACAGGGCATCCACGTCCACTTCGACCGCACCGGACAGATAGCTGTCCAGCAACACCGGGCTGTCACCCGACACCACGACGGCCTCGGCGATGTAGCGTTCCAATTGGGCCATGTCGCGCACGATTTCCATTGCACGACCACCCAGCACATAGGAGGGACGGATCACCAGCGGGAAGCCGATGTCTTCTGCGATTGCCAGCGCTTCGGCGTCGGTCGACGCAATACCGTTCTTCGGCTGTTTCAGATCCAACTGGTTGACCAGCGCCTGAAACCGTTCGCGGTCTTCGGCCAGGTCGATGGCGTCCGGCGTGGTGCCAAGGATCGGGATGCCCTCGGCCTCCAGCGCGTTGGCCAGTTTCAGGGGGGTCTGCCCACCGAACTGAACGATCACACCGTGCAGCGTGCCGTTTTCCAGCTCTTTGGTCAGAATCTCCATCACGTGTTCGAAGGTCAGCGGTTCGAAATACAGCCGGTCCGACGTGTCATAATCGGTCGACACGGTTTCCGGGTTGCAGTTGATCATGATGGTCTCATAGCCCGCGTCGGTCAGCGCAAAACAGGCGTGGCAGCAGCAATAATCAAACTCGATCCCCTGCCCGATCCGGTTTGGACCGCCACCCAGAATGACCACCTTCTTACGGTCGGACGGGCGTGCCTCGCATTCGACCTCGCCCATCATGGGGGCTTCGTAGGTCGAATACATATAGGGGGTCTGGGCTTCAAATTCGGCAGCACACGTGTCGATGCGTTTGAACACGGCGCTCACACCGACCTTGCGGCGCGCGTTACGCACATCGCTTTCCTTGAAGCCCGTCAACTTGGCCAGGCGCGCATCGGTGAAGCCCATCATCTTGAGCTTGCGCAGACCGGCCTGGTCCGACGGCAGGCCGCTTTCCTTGATGGCGGCCTCGGTCTCAATGATCTCGCGGATACGGGCCAGGAACCATGGGTCATACGCCGTGCAGGCCTGAATATCCTCGTTCGACATGCCGAACCGCATGGCCTGCGCGATTTTCAGAATACGGTCGGGACGCTGTTCGGAAATCGCCTTGATGATCGCAGCCTGATCCGGCGCCCCGGGGATGTCAATCTCGTCAAATCCGGTCAGGCCGGTTTCCATCGAGGCCAGCGCCTTTTGCAGGCTTTCGTGAATGGTGCGGCCGATTGACATGACCTCGCCCACCGATTTCATCGCGGTGGTCAGTTCGGGCTTGGCACCGGGAAACTTCTCAAAGGCAAAGCGCGGGATTTTGGTGACGACATAGTCGATGGTCGGTTCAAACGACGCGGGCGTGACCTTGGTGATGTCGTTGTCCAGCTCGTCCAGCGTATAGCCCACCGCCAGTTTCGCCGCGATCTTGGCAATCGGAAAACCGGTCGCTTTGGACGCCAAAGCGGAGGACCGAGACACGCGCGGGTTCATCTCGATCACCACCATGCGACCGTCTTCCGGGTTCACCGCCCATTGCACGTTCGAGCCGCCGGTTTCCACGCCAATCTCGCGCAGTACATTGATCGAATGCGTGCGCATCAACTGATATTCCTTGTCAGTCAATGTCAGCGCAGGAGCGACGGTGATCGAATCGCCCGTATGCACCCCCATCGGGTCCACGTTTTCGATGGAACAGACGATGATGGCGTTGTCAGCGGTGTCGCGCACCACCTCCATCTCGAACTCTTTCCAGCCCAGCAGGCTTTCGTCGATCAGAATCTGGCTGACGGGCGAAGCGTCCAGACCGGTGCGGCAATAATGCTCGTATTCCTCGCGGTTATACGCCACGCCCCCACCGGTGCCACCAAGCGTGAAAGCGGGGCGAATGATTGCGGGCAGCCCGACATAATCAATCGCGTCCAGACATTCCTGCATTGTGTTGGCAATGGTAGCTTTCGGGTTTTCGATGCCCAGTCGGTCCATCGCTTCGCGAAACAACTTGCGATCCTCGGCCATTTCAATGGCGTGACGTTTCGCGCCGATCAATTCGACATTGTATTTATCCAGCACACCCAGATCGTCCAGCTCCAACGCCGTGTTCAAACCGGTCTGACCACCCATCGTCGGCAGCAGCGCATCGGGGCGTTCTTTCTCGATGATCTTGGTGACAACATCTGCGGTGATCGGTTCGATATAGGTCGCATCCGCCATGTCCGGATCGGTCATGATCGTCGCCGGGTTCGAGTTCACAAGGATGACCCGATACCCTTCCTCGCGCAGCGCTTTACATGCCTGAGCGCCCGAATAATCAAACTCGCAGGCTTGCCCGATGATGATAGGCCCCGCGCCGATGATCATGATTGAGTTGATATCGGTTCTTTTTGGCATAATGACCCCCATCAGCAGACTGGATCGCGATCGGGATTCTCACCCGTGCGCAAATTGTCGTGGGTTATAGAGATGGGGGCACTTAGCGCAAGCCCCGAATGGCGATGATTTGCGCCTAGCTTCGCTGACTTTGTCTTACGCAAACAATCAAAATTGATGTGAACAGTAAAACAGCCAGGATAAAATGTAGAAAGACTTGCAGCACAAACGTGGTGCTTTGCTCGGAAAGAACGAAATAAAGCGGTAAGGAATATCCGACCGCAACGGCCGCTATCGTTAAAATTCCCAATCGACGGGATGAGAACTCCAGAATTCCTGGCAGCAGCATCATCGGCAAGATCAGGTAGTGCAACCACCCCAACGGGCTTGTGAACAACAACACCAACGAAGTGGTCAAAAGCCGCGCCCAGACTCGCTTATGGGCTTCTAAGTTGCGACTGACAAAGAAGCAGACAATCAGTCCTGAAAGGAACGTCGCACGGACGGACCAAAGTATCCATTTTGGTTCGGGCCACAGATCGATTCTGAGCGTTTCCAGAGAAAGCGTTCCATTATAAGCCTGCCAAAGCAGCAAGAGTGGCAAATCCATTCCCAGATTGATGCCGCTGACCAAAATGGTTCCTTCAAGCTCTCGGAGTTTGTCCAGAAACTCGGCGTGAAGCGGCCAGCCCGTCATCAAGATGGACAGCCCCCCCAGCATCCCCCCTAAAACTCCGAACCACAGGAGAGCACGCCAATTGCGCTCCATCAAAAAGATAATCGCCAGCAAGGCGGGAGCTACCTTGATCGCAGCAGCCAACGCCAGCCAGCCACCTGCGCCAGCCGGTTTATTTTCGATCAGGTTGCAAAACGCCAACATGATCAAAAATGTTACAAAAATTTGCGGCTGCCCAAGACTAAGAGACAAATGGGAAACGCTGGTTATCAACAGCAGCAACGCAGACACTGCAACCCAGACAGTCGCCAAGACGCGACGGGGCTTCAGCATCCTGAAACCCAGCCAAATCATACCGATGAATGATCCGACATTTATCACCAACACCACCCGCGCAAAAATGTCGAAGCTGACGAATTTGGTGACAGGTGCAAGTATTGCTACCCAGATTGGTGGATAAACATAAGGGGTGACAATTGATATCCCATCGGAAGACAACGCCGCTCGTTCCTGCCATTCAATCGGGATATCATTCCAAAAGAAGTCCCCATCAAGCGGATAGATCAAGTGATACAAACCGTCATCATAGAATGACGCCGCAATATATAGAGATGCGAGATCAATGGGTGCGTTACTACCATTTGCGAAGACCAACACGCTGATCGTCAGAACGATTATGATCGCAATTCTCATTCGTGCCTGATCATTAGAACGTCCGGCTTGTACTGTATTCATTCACGCATGCCCATGTTTACACCGGACGTCTTGCCACAAACCTGTGGCATGTCCGTGTCGACAGTTTTAGTCTCAGCACCTCTTGGAGCAAGTCGGTTTCTTCTGTTGCGAGGACTTTTACTATGGAAATCTCCGCTTCGGCTTGACTTTACCCGCCAAGGCAGGTGTATCGGCGCGATACATATGAACCGCTCGACGGGGGCACCCATGCACGCTTTTCGCAGCCATACTTGCGCTGAACTGAACAAATCGAATGTTGGCGACACGGTTCGCCTGTCTGGTTGGGTCCATCGGGTCCGCGATCACGGCGGCATCCTGTTCATCGACCTCCGCGATCATTACGGCATCACGCAAGTCCTGTGCGACCCCGACAGCCCCGTCTTCGCCGAGATGGAGAAGGTGCGGTCGGAATGGTGCATCCGTATTGACGGCAACGTGAAAGCCCGCGACGCCGATCTGGTGAACGACAAGATCCCGACTGGCGAAATCGAGGTGTTCGTGCGTGACCTCGAAATTCTGGGCGCCTCGGAAGAGCTGCCCCTGATGGTGTTCGGCGATCAGGAATACCCGGAAGAAACGCGGCTGAAATACCGCTTCCTCGACCTGCGCCGCGAGGTGATGCAGGACAACATGAAACTGCGTTCGGACGTTGTCGCCTCGATGCGCAAGCGGATGTGGGAACAGGATTTCCGCGAGTATCAAACTCCGATCATCACGGCCTCCAGCCCCGAAGGTGCGCGCGATTTCCTTGTGCCGTCGCGCCTGCATCCGGGCAAGTTCTATGCGTTGCCGCAGGCCCCGCAGCAGTTCAAACAGCTGATGATGGTGGCGGGCTTTGACAAGTATTTCCAAATCGCGCCGTGTTTCCGAGATGAAGACCCGCGGGCCGACCGGTCGCCGACCGATTTCTATCAATTGGATATGGAAATGTCCTTCGTCACCCAACAGGATGTGTTCGACACGATCCAGCCAGTGCTGAAAGGCGTGTTCGAAGAATTTGGCGGCGGACGCAAGGTCGATCAGGACTGGCCGCAGATTTCTTACAAGGACGCGGCCCTTTGGTATGGCACCGACAAGCCGGACCTGCGCAACCCGATCAAGATGCAGATCGTGTCCGAGCATTTCCGCGGCTCGGGTTTTGCGATCTTTGCGAAATTGCTGGAACAGGACGGCACCGAGATCCGCGCCATTCCTGCGCCAACCGGCGGGTCGCGCAAGTTCTGCGACCGGATGAACAAGTTCGCGCAGGAACAGGGTCTGCCTGGCATGGGCTATATCTTCTGGCGTGAAAAAACCGCAGATGCGGTGGCGCAGGATCTGGGTATCTCGGTCAAGGAAGCGCAGGCCAAGTTGAAATCCGGTGACGTCGAAGGCGGCATGGAAGCCGCCGGACCACTTGCCAAGAATATCGGCCCCGAACGGACCGAGGCGATCCGCCAGCAGCTGGGGCTGGAAGTTGGCGACGCGGCCTTCTTCCTTGGCGGCAAGCCGAAAGCGTTCGAAGGCGTTGCTGGGCGTGCCCGCACCGTGATCGGCGACGAGTTGGGACTGACCGACAAAGACCGTTTTGCTTTCGCATGGATCGTCGATTTCCCCATCTTCCAGATGGACGATGAAGCCGGCAAGCTGGATTTCGACCACAATCCGTTTTCGATGCCGCAAGGCGGGATGGAGGCGTTGGAGGGCGACCCCCTCGCGGTGCGCGGGTATCAGTATGACCTGGCCTGCAACGGCTATGAGTTGGTGTCGGGCGCGATCCGGAACCACAAACCCGAGATCATGTTCAAAGCGTTTGAACTGGCAGGCTATGGCGAGGATGAAGTGCGCAAGCGGTTCGGCGGCATGGTCAACGCGTTCCAATATGGCGCGCCCCCGCACGGTGGTTGTGCCGCTGGTGTGGACCGTATCGTAATGCTGCTGGCCGATCAGGACAACATCCGCGAGGTGGTGATGTTCCCGATGAATCAACGCGCCGAAGATCTGATGATGAACGCACCAAGTGAACCGCAGAATGAACAGCTGCGTGAACTGCATCTGCGCGTCATTCCGCAGGAATAATACAGGCGGGCGCCCGTCGTCCTGCGCAACAGGAAAGGGTGCGTGTGATTAACACGCACCCTTGTTGTTTCAGCGGCAGCTCGCTGAAATCGCACTCTTATCAATTAACCGATTACCGGACGGGTCTCGATCATATCATCTATTGTGTCGTCCTTCCGAGGTCGCGATCAGGCGACAGTCAAAACCAGCGCCGTAGCCAACATGGCCGCGCCAGAGACCAAAACAGTCCAGTCGATCACAGCATTGCCGAACTCTTCATCAGCGAAACGTTTAATCAGGCTTCTCATAATACAACCCTCGTCTTAACACTTTGTTCACCCCGTCTGATGCTTTTTCTGTCATCAGAATTGGGCGGAAATGAGGTCTTGCCCGGCCAATTTCGTGCACGGCGAAGGTATTTTCTGGGCAATGCGGGCTGCCGCTACGTCACCTGTCTGAGCGTAAGTGACCAGGTCAAATCATCGCTTAAAGCGCGCGCCGATGTGCCAGGCGATCCTGCACAAGCCCTTGCACACGCGCCAGATCCGCAACGGTTCCGCGACCGGCCGCGCGAGCCTGCGCCAGCCCCGTCGCGGCGACCTCCAGCGTATTGTCATGGGCACTGCGCGCAAGGCCCCCCAGAAACTGGGCAATGTAGTCCTGCATCGGACCATCCGCACCTTCCCGCATCAATGTAGCGGCGTGGCAAAGATCGTCCTGAAGCGCGATCTGGTCCGGCGCGATGATGTCTTGCGGCAGGGCGCGCGGCGCGACCGGGCCTTCGGCAGGTGGCAGCACCGACAGGATGCTTTGCTGGAACACGGCCAGACTCTCGACGGGCTTGGCCAAAAACCCGTCAGCACCAGCCTGCAACGCCTGGTCGCGGGTGGTTTCATCACCGCTCATCCCCAGAAGAACGGGGACACGCAGAGGATTAGCGGCCAATTGTGCGATCAGATCCGCCCCGCAGCCATCCGGCAGACCCATATCAATAATCACAATCGACGGACGATAAACCCGCAAATGTCGATGCGCGGCACGCAGGCTGTCGGCCCGTCGAATGCGCGCGCCTGACCGCAGGCTCAGCAATCGAATAGCCTCGGACGCAAACCGGCTGTCTTCGACCACAAGCACGGTCAACCCTTGCAACGGGCGCTCGGGGGTCGGGGGGTGTCCCATCATGAATTGTTCAAGATCATCGCTCATCAGCGTTCTCCTTTCCTGGGATCAGCCTGCGCGAGAACTGCCTAACAACTGGTTAATCCTGCAAACGCGGCGTCGCTTTCTTCATACGCGGCACCGCAGCACTTGCCCGAACGCGGCAAGCCCGGCATAACCAACCCGAGATTACTCAGGGAGAGAAGACATGATCGGACGTCTCAATCACGTGGCCATCGCGGTGCCAGACCTTGACGCCGCCGCCGCGCAATACCGCGATACGCTGGGCGCCGATGTTGGTGCCCCGCAGGACGAACCAGACCACGGCGTCACCGTTGTCTTCATCACCCTGCCCAACACCAAGATCGAACTGCTTTATCCGCTGGGTGAGAACTCACCCATCACGGGGTTTCTTGAAAAGAACCCGTCGGGCGGCATCCATCACATTTGTTACGAGGTGGAGGACATCATTGCAGCCCGCGACAGGCTGCAAGCGGCCGGCGCGCGTGTTCTTGGCACCGGAGAGCCGAAAATCGGCGCCCATGGCAAGCCGGTCCTGTTCCTGCATCCCAAGGATTTCAACGGCGCACTGGTCGAACTGGAGCAGGTCTGATGTCCATCACCGCCGCCATCGTCCTTTACGTGGTTATCTGGTTCCTGACCATGTTTGTTGTTCTGCCCATAGGTCTGCGCACACAAGGCGACGAAGGCGAGGTGGTGCGTGGCACCCATGCCGGTGCGCCCGCAAATTTCAAACTGGCGCGCACCATGATTATTGTGACGATCATCGGCACAGTGGTTTGGGCTATTGTCGCGGGAATCATCCTGTCCGGCTGGATTTCGGTCGAGGATATCGACTGGTTCAATCGGTTGGAGGACACAAACTAGCGCGCGTTCAGGCACGCGCCACCGGCACCCGGCCATCAGGGGTCAGCAACCAGACCTCGCGCCGCTCGATCACCACGGCTGACAGGGCTTTACCGTGCCCTGCCCCGGTGTCGATATTCACACGGTTTCCGTAATGCGTCACCTCGTCCACCGGGGTGTGACCGTGGATGATCAGTGGACCGTGATCGGCAGTTGAGGCATGAAATGCGCCGCGAATCCAACACAGATCATCCTCGGTCTGATCCTCAAGCGACACACCGGGGCGAATACCCGCATGGACGAAGCACAGATCGCCATAGCGATACAGAGCAAACAGTTGAGCTAGAAACTGGCGGTGCGCATCGGGCACCGCAACGCGCGCCTTGGGGTGAAGCTGATAAGTGCGAATGCCATCCGGCACCTCGACCCCATAGCTGCCCAAGGTCTCGATCCCACCAATGCCGGGGTGCAGCCAATTATAGTCGATCAATAGCTGCGTATCGACCATAGGGTGGTCGCGCAAAAACATCTCCATCATCCGGTCATGGTTGCCCTTCAGGACGATCCAGTTTTTCCCTTGCGCCAGTCCGTCAATCAGATACGCGATCACGCCCGCACTGTCAGGGCCACGGTCCACCAGATCGCCGATATGGACAATAGGCGCGTCCGCATCACCTGTCCGCTGGCGATCTTCGTCGATCAGCGCATGAGCTGCCCTGAGCAGATCAAGCTGTCCATGAATATCTCCGATCGCATAGGCGCGCATGGGTCTCTCCTGTTTGCGCAGACAGTAACGGGCAGGCCAGAAATGAAAAGCCCCGGCGCTTGGCCGAGGCTTTCCGTTTTTCACTGCCGTTAGATGTCGAAGGCGAGCGGCTTGACCGATTGGAACATCCCTGTCGCCAGCAGGCTTTCCAAAGCCGTTTGCGGAATGGCTTCGTCCAGGTAAAGCAAGGCAATCGCATCGCCGCCAGTGTTTTTCCGACCCAAAGTAAAGTTGGCGATGTTGACACCCTGTTGACCCATCGTCGCCCCCAAGGTGCCGATGATGCCCGGCATATCGTTGTTGGTGGTATACAGCATATGGCTACCGATCTCGGCGTCGATATTGATGCCTTTGATCTGGATGAAACGCGGCTTGCCATCCGAGAACACCGTGCCCGCGATAGACCGCTCGCGCTTTTCCGTGACCACGGTCAGCTTGATATACCCATCGAACGCCCCACCTTTTGCCTGCGTGGTGGTCGAGGTCTTGATGCCGCGATCAGCGGCCACAATGGGGGCAGACACCATGTTAACATCCGGCAGAACAGGCTTCATCAGCCCCGAAAGCACGGCACAATCCAGTGCCTTCAGGTTCATCTCGGATGCGACACCGTCATAAAGGATGTTCACCGCCTTGATCGGCCCCTCGGTCAATTGCCCGACAAATGCACCCAGATGCTCGGCCAGTTTGATCCACGGTCCCATGACCTTGGCTTCCTCGGCGGTGACTGAGGGCATGTTGAGCGCGTTCTGCACGGCCCCGGTCAGCAGGTAATCCGACATCTGCTCGGCCACCTGAAGTGCCACGTTTTCCTGCGCCTCGGTTGTTGCAGCCCCAAGGTGCGGGGTGCAGACCACGTTGGGCAGACCAAACAGAGGGTTCTCGGTTGCGGGTTCCACAGCGAACACATCGAAGGCCGCGCCCGCCACGTGACCCGATTTCAGCAGGTCGGCCAGAGCTTCCTCGTCCACCAGGCCACCACGGGCGCAGTTGATGATGCGAACGCCCTTCTTGGTCTTTTCAAGGTTCTCGCGGCTCAGGATGTTGCGGGTCTGGTCGATCAGCGGAACATGCAGGGTGATGAAATCCGCACGGCGCAGAAGCTCGTCCAACTCGACCTTTTCAACGCCCATCTTGTCGGCCTTCTTCTCGGACAAGAACGGATCATAGGCGATGACCTTCATTTTCAGACCCAGCGCGCGGTCACAAACGATACCGCCAATGTTGCCAGCCCCGATCACGCCCAGCGTCTTGTTGGTCAGCTCGACCCCCATGAACTTGGACTTTTCCCACTTGCCCGCATGGGTCGAGGCGGACGCTTCGGGGATCTGACGGGCCACCGCGAACATCATCGCGATGGCGTGTTCGGCGGTTGTGATCATGTTGCCAAACGGCGTATTCATCACGATCACGCCCTTCTTGGAGGCTGCAACCTTGTCCACATTGTCGGTGCCAATCCCGGCGCGACCAACGACTTTCAGGTTGGTGGCAGCTTCAAGAATCTTGTCAGTCACCTTGGTCGCCGACCGGATGGCAAGTCCGTCATAGTCGCCGATGCGAGCAAGCAAAGCGTCCTTGTCTTTGCCCAGCGCAGGTTCGAAATCAACATCGATGCCGCGATCACGGAAAATCTGAACGGCGGTTTCCGACAGCTTGTCGGAGACGAGTACTTTGGGGGCCATCTGTCTGGTCCTTTTCACAAAGATGTAGGGGGAAGCCCCGCGCATCGGTGCGCCGGGCAGGTATCTTATTGGGCTGCAATCTCGGCGTTGAAGGCCCAGTCGAGCCACGGCATCAAGGCGTCGACATCTGACGTCTCAACCGTGCCACCACACCAGATGCGCAGGCCGGGAGGGGCATCACGATAGGCACCGACATCCAGCGCCACACCTTCTGCTTCCAACCGTTTCGCAACGGACTTGGCAAAAGCCGCTCCGTCCTTGATGCGGTCATCGGTGAACTTCAGGCAGACCGAGGTGTTCGACAGCGTCGCCGGGTCATGGGCCAGGAAGTCGATCCAATCCCGCATCTCGACAAAATCCGCGATCGCCTTAGTGTTTGCATCCGCACGATGGATCAAACCCGCAAGCCCGCCAACCGAGCGCGCCCAATCCAGCGCGAACAAATAATCCTCGACCGCCAGCATGGACGGTGTGTTGATGGTCGCGCCGGTAAAGATGCCCTCGATCAGCTTGCCGCCCTTGGTCAGGCGGAAAATCTTCGGTAGCGGCCATGCGGGGGTATAGCTTTCCAAACGCTCCACTGCGCGCGGGGACAGGATCAGCATGCCATGTGCCGCCTCGCCGCCCAGAACTTTCTGCCAGCTAAACGTGGTCACATCCAGCTTGTCCCACGGCAGGTCCATTGCGAACGCAGCGGAAGTCGCGTCGCAAATGGTCAGCCCCTCGCGGTCTGTCGGGATCCAGTCACCATTCGGAACCCGCACCCCTGAGGTGGTGCCGTTCCATGTGAACACGACATCATTCGTGAAATCGACCGAAGTCAGGTCAGGCAACTCACCGTAATCGGCAGTCTTGGCAACAGCCTCCAGTTTCAACTGTTTGGTCACATCCGTAACCCAACCCGCGCCGAAACTTTCCCAAGCCAGCACCTCGACCCCGCGCGCGCCCAGAAGCGACCACAGCGCCATTTCCACTGCTCCGGTGTCCGAGGCAGGCACGATCCCGATCTTGTAATCGGCGGGGATGCCCAGAACCTCGCGCGTGCCTTCGATGGCGGCTTGCAGCTTGTCCTTGCCGACAGTCGCGCGATGCGAACGGCCAAGGGCGGCGTCCGACAAGGCATCCAGTGTCCATGTGGGGGGTTTGGCGCAGGGGCCAGATGAAAAGCGCGGATTGGCCGGCCGCGTCGCCGGTTGAGCAATATCAGTCATGATACCCTTCCAGATATAAGCCCCTCGTTGGGGAGGGGTGTCCCACGGATCGGACTAAGGGGGGAAACGCGCTGGCACAAGATGGAAAATGTCGCTATAGCCGCGCCGAGCGTCGGAAAATGACGCCGAATGTCTACGATCGGAAACTTTAGCATGTTCATCGCCACGCTGCTGACTGCCCCCACCCAACCCCATCTTGATGCCGCTCTCGTTGAAAGCCTGCGCAATGCCTGGGGTGGCGGCGATGCCGATTGGCTGTCCCCGGACGAAGCCGCCGAGTTTCCCTTGCGCCAGATGCCCTCGAACCTCTGGGAGGTCTGGGAAGACCTGCAATCGCTGGGGGTCGATCTGGTCGTCCAGCCGATGGACGGGCGGCGCAAACGCATGCTTCTGGCGGATATGGATTCGACCATGATCCAGCAGGAATGCATCGACGAATTGGCAGACGAAGCCGGGGTCGGCGACCGCGTCAAGGACATCACCGCCCGTGCGATGAATGGCGAACTGGACTTCGATGGCGCCTTGACCGAACGAGTGAAGTTGCTGGAAGGTCTGCCCGAAACAGTCATCGGAAAAGTGCTGGACACACGCATCACTCTAACGCCGGGCGGGCAGGCACTCTTGGCCACGATGAAAGCCGGCGGGGCTTATGCCGCACTGGTATCAGGCGGGTTCACCGCATTCACAACCCATGTCGCGGACAGCCTCGGCTTTGACGAGCACCGCGCCAACAGGTTGCTGATTGAAGATGGCAAGCTGACTGGCAAGGTTGGTCTGCCCATTTTGGGTCGCGACGCGAAAGTGGCCGCGCTGGAAGAGATTTCGGCCCAGCTTGGCCTGATCCATGACGAGGTGATGGCGGTCGGCGACGGGGCCAACGATTTGGGTATGTTGGAACTGGCCGGCGCAGGCGTGGCCCTGCACGCCAAACCCTCAGTCGCGGCCCAATGTGACATTCGCATCAATCACGGCGACCTGACCGCGCTTCTCTATATACAAGGCTACGCCAAGGCTGACTTCGCAGGTGTTTGAACTGACGACTGAAATCACGCTGCTGTTGATTTGTGCGGCCTTTGTTGCCGGGTTCGTGGATGCAATCGCAGGCGGTGGCGGGCTGATCACCCTGCCTGCGCTCCTGCTGGCCGGGGTGCCACCCGTCACGGCGCTCGCGACTAATAAAATTCAAGGGCTGTTCGGCGCGGGGATGGCGGCCATCACCTATGCGCGTGCCGGGCATGTGAACCTGCGACGGCAATTGAAGCCGGCTGTCCTGTCTTTCTTCGCAGCTCTCTTTGGCGCGCTTTCGGTCAACGCGCTGCCCACCGACCTGATTCGGTGGATCCTGCCTGTTCTTCTGGTTGCGATCGCGCTTTTCTTCGCTCTGAAACCGGGGCTAGACGACACCGACCGCCACCAAAGGCTCACCCCTGCCGTTTTCTCGCTAACCTTCGTGCCGCTGATCGGATTTTACGATGGGCTGCTTGGCCCGGGCACCGGCGCGTTCTTCATGTTGGCCTTTGTCGCCATGGCGGGTCACGGCATCCTGCGCGCCACGGCGCACACAAAACTCCTGAATTTCGCCTCGAATGTCGGAGGGTTAGCCGGCTTCCTGATCGTGCTCTCACCGCTTTGGGCCATCGGGCTTGCGATGGGCGCAGCCCAGATCGCGGGGGCTTATCTTGGCTCCAGCCTTGCCTCGCGGATCGGCGCCCGATTAATCAAACCGCTTCTGGTCATCGCCTCGACTGCCATGGCGCTGAAACTTATAACAGACCTTCTTTAACCCGTTGCTTCTTCTGGCCTAAAATATCCTGGGGTGAATTGGCGCAGCCAAGAGGGGCAACGCCCCTCACGCCCTCAGCAATGCCGCACTCGGCCGGATTTCGCCGGCATCCTGCCCCGCGCGGCTCTTCACCACCGGGTTCATTCGCTTCTTCACCATCGGATCGTCTGCATCCAACACACCCAAACTCACAAGGATCGTCGCAATCGCGCATTCCGACGCGCGCTCTGCCCCATCCATAATCTTCAGCGCCACGCCAAGCTCCTGCTCTGGCAGGATCGCGACAAAAAAGGCCTCCGCCCCGGTTTTCAGCGCAACCTTGCCCTTTGCCGCGCGCATCAACTCGGTGCACGCGCGGGTTTCGCCAGCCACCAGGTCCGGGTGCAACATCATCGCCTCGCGCAGTCGGACCGCCGCTCGCTGACGCGTGTCACCTCCGGGCTTGGCCCCGGCAAACGCCCCCATCGCACGCCCCATCCCTGCAAGGGTCGCGGCAAAATTCGGGGCTGAACAACCATCAATGCCGAAGCCGGGACTGGTTTCCCCCGTTATCTCTTCAAATGCAGCCTTGACCGCCTGCTGCACCGGATGGTCCAGATCGACATAATCCGCCCCGCCCCCCAGATGACGGCTGAGCGTCAGAAAGCCCGCATGTTTGCCTGAACAGTTGTTGTGAATCCGACAGGGGCTTGCATCCGCCTTGATCAGTTCGGTCCGGGTCTCGCGATCATCGGGCATCTGCGGCCCGCATAGCAGATCATCATTGCCAAGCCCCATATCCGACAGCCAGCGTGTCACGCGATCGGTATGGATCGCCGCCCCCTGATGGCTGGCGCAAGACAGCGCCAGTTGCTCGGTGGTCAGCCCGGCCGCATCCGCCGCGCCGCTTTCCACCAGTGGCAAAGCCTGCAACATCTTGGCCGAGGAGCGTGGCAAAATGACCTGATCGGGATCGCCCCAGCCATCCACGATGTCGCCCTTGGCGTTGCAAATGACAGCATGGCCATGGTGTTGGCTTTCAAGGACATCGCCACGCCAAACTTCGACAAGACGCTCTGAGTGACCCATTGGTTGCTCCTTTCGAAACGAAACGCGCGAAAAACCGCCGCAGGGGGGTTTTATTACTCGCACATTTCGCGTTAAGCTTTAGAAACAGACTTGGAAACGACCCAAGCGCAACAGTCAAGGGCCGCGGCAGACGGTTGGGACACGCAAGGGCTTGAGGCAGAAGCAGCTGGAGGCTGTGTTAGACATGAAACGAATGATTTCAGGCGCGATTTGCGCACTGGGCCTGTCGCTGGCGGCGACGGGTGTTTTCGCTCAGGAAAGCTCGAACCGGGTCGCTGCAAACACCGATTGGAGTGTGTTTGTCGAAGACAACCCGACAGAATGTTGGAGCGTTTCGAGTCCGAAAGAAACCGTGAACACAAGAAACGGGCGTTCGGTTGCGGTGAAACGCGGCGATATACTGCTGTTCGTCAGCTACCGCCCCACCGCGAAGGTAAACGGCGAAGTGTCGTTCACCGGCGGCTATCCGTTCGCACCGGGATCCACCGTATCGCTTGTGATTGGCGATGCGACCTTTCAACTGTTCACGGATGGCGAATGGGCCTGGTCGGCGTCGAAGGACGATGACGCCAAGATCATTGCAGCCATGAAACGTGGCGCAAGTGCGGTTGCGAACGCAGAAAGCGCGCGTGGGACCAAAACACAGGATACATTCAGCCTGCTTGGATTCACCGCCGCCGTTGAAGAAGCTGGAAAACGCTGCGGCAGTTAAGCCGTCTGGTCTTCACGACATTCTGACACGCCATGGGGCATTCCATGGCGTGACAATCAGCGTTTGGTCCATTATAGACTGCCGGCTTGCACAGAATGGAACGCACCATGGAACCGACCGCCCCGATCACTCAGGATGTTATGACCATCCCACGCAAAGTCGACGAAGGTGGCAAACGCAACCTCGTCGGCCTGACGCGTGATCAATTGCGTGATGTGCTGATCGCCGTCGGCACGCCGGAAAAACAGGCGAAGATGCGGACCGGGCAGGTCTGGCAGTGGATTTACCAATGGGGTGTGCGTGACTTCGATGCCATGACCAACCTCGCCAAGACCTATCGCTTGCTTCTGGCCGAACATTTCGTGATCGAGATTCCCGAAGTCGTAACCCGCCAAGTGTCCGAAGATGGCACACGAAAATATCTTGTCCGCATCGCAGGCGGGCACGAGGTCGAGGTCGTCTATATCCCCGAGGAGGGTCGCGGAACGCTGTGCATCAGTTCGCAAGTCGGCTGCACCCTGACCTGTTCTTTCTGCCACACAGGCACGCAGAAACTGGTGCGCAACCTGATCTCGGCCGAGATTGTCGGGCAGATCATGGTCGCGCGCGACGATCTGGATGAATGGCCCGAACCCGGTGCCCCCAAGGATGAAACCCGTCTGCTGTCCAACATCGTGTTGATGGGCATGGGCGAGCCGCTTTATAATTTCGAAAACGTGCGCGACGCGATGCTGATCGCGATGGACCCGGAAGGCATTCAGCTGTCGCGCCGTCGGATCACTTTGTCCACGTCCGGCGTCGTCCCCGAAATCGCCCGCACTGCCGAAGAAATCGGCTGCCTTCTGGCGATCAGCTTCCACGCCACAACAGACGAGGTGCGCGACAAGCTGGTGCCGATCAACAAGCGCTGGAATATCGAGGAGTTGCTAAGCTCGCTGGCGACTTATCCCAAAGTCTCGAATTCAGAACGGATCACGTTTGAATATGTGATGCTGGACGGCGTGAATGACAGTGATGATGACGCGCATCGTCTGATCGACCACATCAAGCGCCACAACATCCCCGCCAAGATCAACCTGATCCCGTTCAACGAATGGCCGGGCGCACCTTACAAACGGTCATCGAACAACCGCATCCGCGCTTTTGCGAACATCATCTATCAGGCGGGCTACGCGAGTCCTATCCGCAAAACGCGGGGCGAAGATATCATGGCCGCTTGTGGACAGTTGAAATCGGCAACCGAACGCGCGCGGAAATCGAAGCGCCAGATCGAGGCAGAGGCAGGCTTGGGCGAATAACTGCCCATGATCCGGTATAGTTGGCAGATTTCGCGTGATCGCGTAACATTGCCCCTGTGTGATGCAGACCAGTTCGGCCCGCATCACCTCTGGATAAAGGGAGATTTCGCATGAGCTATGTTCAAGGATTCCTCATCCCTGTGCCGATCGACAAAAAGGACGCCTATCGCGACCTTGCGGCCCAGTCCGCGCCGATATTTCAGGAATATGGCGCAACCCGAATTGTCGAGACATGGAGCGAGACGACACCAGACGGCAAGGTCACGGACTTTAAGCGCGCCGTCAAAGCGACGCCTGATGAAGCGGTTGTATTCTCGTGGATCGAATGGCCCGACAAAGACACCTGCGAGGCTGCCGCAAAACGCATGGAATCCGACCCGCGCTGGAAAGAAATGGCCCAGATGCCATTTGACGGCAAACGCATGATCTGGGCCGGGTTCGACCCGATTTTTGAAGTCGAAAGCTGATACAGACCGGCCCGAAAGGTGTTACCGCCCCGGAATATCCGTGCGCTTGCCCGGATTGTCCCAGCCGTCGATCACCTCAATCGCTTCCTGCGCGGTTTCGACGAAACGGAACAGGTCCAGATCGTCGGGGCTGATCGTGCCTGCGTCGGCCAAGGCCTCCCAATTCACAATCCGGGTCCAGAATTCGCGGCCGAACAGCAGGAACGGCACACGTTTCATGCGCCCGGTCTGGATCAGGGTCAGGCTTTCGAACATTTCGTCCAGCGTGCCGAAGCCGCCGGGGAAGATGGCGATCGCCTCGGCGCGCATCAGGAAGTGCATTTTGCGGATGGCGAAATAGTGAAAGTTGAAACACAGGTCGGGTGTCACGTATTCATTCGGCGCCTGTTCATGCGGCAACACGATGTTCAGGCCGATGGACACGCCACCCGCATCAGCCGCGCCGCGGTTCCCGGCTTCCATCACACCCGGCCCGCCACCGGTGACGATCACATTTTCGCGGTGGTTGTTCACTTTGGAACGCAGGGTCATAAGCCGCGCAAACTCGCGCGCCTCATCATAAAACCGTGACAGATCGGCCAGCGTCTGGGTCCGCGCCGTGTCCTTCTTGGCAGGCTCGGGAATGCGCGCGCCACCAAACAGGACAACAGTGCTGTCCACCCCATATTCCTGCATCAACAGTTCAGGTTTCATCAGTTCCAACTGCCAGCGCACTGGGCGCAGGTCGTCGCGGCACATGAATTCCTGGTCGTCATAGGCCAGCTTATAGGCCTGCGCGCGCGTCTGCGGCGTATCTGGCGTATGATGGGCGGCCTTGCGATCCTGTTCGCTGTCGCGGAACGGGTGGTTGCGTTCGTCTTTCATGCTCACTGATCCTGTCACTAATGCGTTCTTCCAAGAGCTATCGCCTTTGACGATGAAGAACCAGTGTTGCGTTTTCACCTTGGCGCGACCGAGTCGCGAAGGCGCAATTCATTGCACAAACCTTCGTTCCCGCTTATAGCCCAATCGAAACCAATTTCGCCCAACGCCAAGCACGGAGCCTCTTCCCATGTCGAATGCCCAACTCGAAGCCGCCATCGAAGCCGCCTGGGAGGCGCGCGATACAATCACCCCCAGCACCACCGGCGAAACTCGTGAAGCCATCGAAGACACGTTGAACGCGCTTGATGGCGGCGGGCTGCGCGTGGCGGAACGTCAGAAGAACGGTGACTGGCATGTGAACCAGTGGGCGAAAAAAGCCGTGCTGCTTGGGTTCCGACTGAAGGACATGGAACAGCACGACGGTGGCCCACAAGGCGCGGGATGGTGGGACAAGGTCGACAGCAAGTTCAAAGGCTGGGGCGATAATCAGTGGAAGGCCGCAGGTTTTCGCGCGGTTCCGAACTGCATCGTGCGCAAATCTGCCTTTATCGCACCCGGCGTCGTCCTGATGCCCAGCTTCGTGAACCTTGGTGCCTATGTGGATGAAGGCACGATGGTCGACACGTGGGCGACGGTCGGCTCCTGCGCCCAGATCGGCAAGAACGTGCACCTGTCGGGCGGTGTCGGCATCGGTGGCGTGCTGGAACCCATGCAGGCTGGCCCGACGATCATCGAAGACAATTGCTTCATCGGCGCGCGGTCAGAGGTGGTCGAAGGCTGCATCGTGCGCGAAGGATCGGTGCTTGGCATGGGCGTGTTCATTGGCCAATCGACCAAGATCGTCGACCGCGAAACCGGCGACATCATGTATGGCGAAGTGCCCCCCTATTCGGTTGTGGTCGCAGGTTCGATGCCCTCAAAAAACGGGATCAACCTGTATTGTGCCGTGATCGTGAAACGGGTCGACGCCAAGACCCGCTCGAAAACCGGGATCAACGACCTGCTGCGCGATTGACGACGGCATATCTGCATTCCAGGGCGCGCCGCAGACAGTCGGCGCGCCTTTTTTCGTAGCTTTTGATAAAAAAGTGACGTATTTCCCGCTCTCCTGCGTATCACCTTCGAACAATGGGAGGTTATCATGATACGTATATTGCTACTCAGTGGTCTGATTGCCGTCGGTTTTGCCGCCGAAGCCGCACAGACTCGCAGCGCGCAACCCCCTTCGGCCTGCACATATTCAGTCTGAACCGGCAAGGCTTGATCCCCGCGCGGATGCAGCCTAAGCCCGGCGCATGGAAAAAGAGAAAAAACCGAAAAAACCGCATCAGGTCTATACCCTGCTGGTCGAGGTTGGTCGCAAAGACGGGGACGGGCTGCCCGAGGGCGCGACCGGTGCTGCATTGGTTTGCTATGCCTCGGGCGTGGACGAGGCCGAAGCGGTGCGCGAAACTGTCGCCATCCTGAAGCAGGCCGATCTGGCGCCTCTGGATGTAAACGGCTATGGGAGTCTGGATGAGCGTCTGGCCGAAGGTCATGACATTCCCGGAGACGAGCGCACCCTGATGGGCCGGGCGCTCAAGGAAAACAGCGTGATCGTTGCCCAGATGACCCCGTTTTTTGACGAGGACAGCTAGATGGGCACCGTTTTCTGGGACCTTGATGGCACCTTGACCGACCCGAAACGCGGCATCACCGGCAGCGTTGTGAAAGCGCTTCGCGAACTTGGGTTGAACGCGCCTTCGCCTGACAATCTGGAATGGGTGATCGGCCCTGCCCTGTTATGGAGTTTCGAAAAGCTCGGCACGCCGGACCCCCAGACCGCGCTGGAACATTACAGGGTGTTTTATGAAGATAAGGGCGGCATGTATGATTGCACCGTCTACGACGGGATCCCAGAGGCGTTGACCACCATCGGCGCGCGTCACGTGATGCACATCGCCACCGCGAAACCCCACGCCTATGCCCGGAAGATCACGGCTCATTTTGGGTTGTCGAAATTCATGGCTCAAGAATTCGGCCCCGAGTTGGACGGCACTCGCAATGACAAAGCCGAGTTGCTGGCTTATGCCCTGACGCAGACCGGGGATGATCCGGCGCACTGCATCATGATCGGGGATCGGCACTATGACCTGAACGCCGCCCGCGCCGTCGGCATGAAGTTTGTTGCGGTCGAATGGGGTTATGGCGGAGCGGACGATCTGTCAGATGCAGATGCCCATGTGAACACACCCGGTGAACTGCCGGGTATTGTCGATCAGTTCTTGGCTTAGAAACTACCGATCACTCGGTCCGCACAATGGTCAGGAATTGATTCGGCAGGTTGGTGTCCGGTTCAATCAACGCAAGCAGCGGGATGGTGATTTCGGCAGTTTTTCCGTCCTCTGACAATATGCCATTGGTCTCGACAATTTCCTTGCCGGTGATTGTCATATGGATGCGGCGGCCCTGAAAGGCCTGTTGCAGCATTCCCATCATCGACGGATCCACACCGCTTTCGGCAGCGGCCTGCTTCACCTCGGCCAGATCAAAGATCAGCCTAACATAGGGGCCATCCATCCGTTCAATGGTAACACCTTGATTGTGGTTCACTCCGCCACTCGCTGCATTCTGTTTGCCGGTCTCGATCTCGGCAATCAGATTGTCTATCGTGTCGGTCTTTTCCACCCGGCAACTGAACGACCCGTCTGCATTCGGTGTACCGACGCCTTCCTCGCACGGGTCTTGCCCGCTCTGGACGATCATTCCGTACATCTCTGGTCCCAAAATCATATGCGCCGACATGGTTGCCGTTTCATCGTCATGCACGACAAAATCCAGATCGGCGTTGAAGCAGGCCGACAGGGGAAGGACAACCAAAAAGAACAGTAGTTTTTTCATAGAAGGCTCCGAAACGGCCACAAAGGGTTGCACGCAGGTTAGAACGGCCCCCACCCAAGGTCCAGCCTGACCATTGCAACACACCTCGGCGACCACAGATTGCCCTGCCCCCACCAACCTATTACAGATGTTGGAAAGGAGCACGCAAACATGCCCGACACATCCCATACACCGGTCGACCCGGTGGCCCTGACACAGCAACTGGTGCAATGCCCATCGGTGACACCGGAAGAAGGTGGGGCATTGCGATTGCTTGAGAAACTGTTGTCGGATGCGGGCTTTGCCTGCACCCGGATCGACCGGGGCGGCGTGTCGAACCTGTTTGCCCGATGGGGCTCGGGAAATGCCCGCACGCTGGGCTTCAACGGCCATACAGACGTGGTACCGGTGGGCGACGCGGATGCCTGGACCGTTGACCCTTTCGGGGCGGAAATTCGGGACGGGTATCTTTACGGGCGTGGCGCGACGGACATGAAATCCGGCGTGGCCGCATGGGTCGCCGCAGCCATTGATTTTGTGGCGGATGCGCCCGAAAACGCCTCGCTGGTCATCACCATCACCGGCGACGAAGAAGGCGACGCCACCGATGGCACGACCGCCATTCTGGATTGGATGGCCGATACGGGCGAGGGTATGGACGACTGCATCGTTGGCGAACCAACCAGCCCAGACATAATGGGCGAAATGATGAAAATCGGGCGGCGCGGGTCGATGACGACGTTTTTCACGGCGCGCGGTGTGCAGGGCCATTCCGCCTATCCCCACCGCGCTCTGAACCCGGTGCCCGCGCTGGCGCAGTTGATCGCCGACCTTACAGGGCACGAGATGGACAAGGGCACCGACCATTTCGACGCTTCGACTTTGGCGGTGACGACCTTTGACACCGGAAACCCTGCCACCAACGTCATTCCTGCCGAATGCAAGGCGACAGTGAACATCCGCTTCAACGATGCCCACACTTCAGACGACCTGATCCAATGGCTCGCCACAGAAGCCGCCCGCGTTGGCAAGGCCACCGGCGTTGATATCGAGATGACTACAAAAGTGTCGGGCGAAAGTTTCATCACGCCACCCGGCGCGCTTTCGGATCTTGTTGCCAATGCGGTCGAAGCCGAGGTCGGACGACGGCCAGAAGCGTCCACAACCGGCGGCACCTCCGACGCACGCTTCGTCAAGAATATCTGCCCAGTCGTCGAGTTTGGCCTTGTCGGCAGAACCATGCATCAGGTGGACGAACGGGTGGAAGTGGCCCAGATCGGACAGCTGAAAACCATATATTCACGCATTATCCGGGATTATTTTGCATGAGCCAGATCCCTACCAAACAGGACATCCTGAACTGGATTTCCGAAAACCCGACCCAAACCGGCAAGCGCGACATCGCGCGGGCCTTCGGGATCAAGGGGGCAGCGCGCATCGACCTGAAACGCCTGCTGAAAGAGTTGGAAGCCGAAGGCCATCTGGCAAAGCGCGGCAAGACCTACCGTGACCCTGACAAACTCCCGCCCGTCGCGGTTCTGCGGGTGGACGCAGCCGATGCCGACGGCGACATGTATGCCACGCCGATGGAATGGGCAGGCGAAGGGGCCGTCCCCCGCGCGCTTCTGGTGATGAAAAGCTCGGACCCCGCGTTGGAACAAGGCGAGCGTATTCTGGCTCGCATGACCGAAGTGCAGGACGAGCCCTATGGCTACGAGGCGCGGCTGATCCGTCGCATCGGCACCAATCCGATCCGCATTCTGGGCATCTATCGAAAAGGGTCGGACGGCGGACGTATCGTGCCGGTCGACAAGGGGCAGGACAAGGAATGGCGGGTCGACCCCGGTGCCGATGAAGGCGCGAAAGATGGCGAACTGGTCGAGGCACAGCAATCCGGTCCGAAATCCCGTATGGGCTTGCCGCGCGCGCGTATTGTCGCCCGGCTGGGCGATCCGACCGCCCCCAAGGCGGTGAGTCTTATCGCGATCCACCAACATGGTATCCCCGACGCGTTTCCAGACAACGTGATTGAAGAAGCCGACGCGATGAAACCTGCGGGACTGAAAGGGCGCGAAGACCTGCGCCACCTGCCGCTGATCACCATCGACCCTTCGGATGCCCGTGACCATGATGATGCCTGCTATGCGCACGCTGACGACAACCCGAAAAACCCCGGCGGCCATGTGGTCTGGGTCGCCATAGCGGATGTCGCGCATTACGTGACCCCCGGCTCGGATCTGGATTTCGAGGCCCGACGGCGCGGCAACTCGACCTATTTCCCCGACCGTGTGGTGCCGATGCTGCCTGACCGGCTGTCAGGCGATCTGTGCAGCCTGCACGAAGGCGTGCCGCGCGCTTGTATCGCCGTGCGTATGGTGCTGGACGCACAAGGGCACAAACTCAGCCACAGCTTCATTCGCGGGCTGATGAAGTCCCACGCGTCGCTGAATTATGCCGAGGTTCAGGCCGCGCAGGACGGAAACCCCAACGAGAAATGCGCGCCTTTGATGGACGATGTCATCGCGCCACTATTTGCCGCGTATGAAGTGACCAAACAGGCGCGTGCGTCACGCCAACCGCTGGATTTGGATCTGCCAGAACGAAAGATCATTCTGGACGACGAAGGCAAGGTCACATCGGTCGCCTATGCCGAACGGTTCGACGCGCACCGTTTGATCGAGGAATTCATGATCCTTGCCAATGTCGCCGCCGCCGAAGAACTGACCCGCTTGCGTCGCCCGCTTTTGTTCCGGGTTCACGAAGAACCAAGCCCCGAGAAGCTGGAGGCGCTGCGTGAGGTCGCACAAGCGTCCGGGTTCACGTTGGCCAAGGGACAAGTGCTGAAAACCCGCCACTTGAACAACCTGCTGGCTCAGGCTCAGGACACCGAGTTTGACGAACTGGTTAACCTGTCCACCCTAAGATCAATGTCGCAAGCCTATTATTATCCCGAGAATTTCGGGCATTTCGGGCTGGCGCTGCAATCTTATGCGCATTTCACATCGCCCATCCGGCGCTATTCCGACCTGATCGTGCACCGCGCCCTGATCTCTGGCCATGGCTGGGGCAAGGATGGCCTTAGCCCCGAGGATATCGAACGGCTTGAGGCCACGGCCCAGCACATCTCGGAAACCGAGCGGCGGTCGATGGCAGCCGAACGTGACACCACCGACCGCTATCTGGCGGCCTTTCTGGCCGAACGGGTCGGCAACGAGTTTACCGGGCGCGTGTCCGGCATCGCGCGGTTTGGCCTTTTCGTGAAACTGGACGAGACAGGTGCCGACGGGCTGGTGCCCATCAGTTCGCTGGGCAACGAGTATTTCCGCCATGATAAAGACGAACAGGTGCTGGTGGGCGAGCGGTCCGGGTTGGTGATCGGTCTTGGGCAACGCGTGACCGTCCGACTGGCCGAAGCCATTCCCACGACCGGCGGGCTGACGCTTGAACTTCTGAACATTGAAGGGCGCAAACTGACCCCCAGCAGAACCCGAAAAGGGGGGAAGTCGGTGCCAAATAAACCCATGACCACAAAGCGGAAATCCGCAAAGACAAAAAAGAAAGTGAAGCGATCTCGTAAGTAGTTGGTAATGTCCATGTGGGACAATTGATTTGAGTTGGTGTTGAACAGTACGATGTTAGAAACAGATTTTAAGGCATGGTGTCATGCCTTCCAGAAACGCGCTGATCAGGCTGGGGTTTCGGCCCAGACGTTAGAGTTTTGCGCGAGTTACTTGCGACCTGATCCGCGCGTGCTTGAGAGGCAATCAAATCAGTCCGAATTCACGCTCAACATCTCGCAATATCTTGATCGCGCGGTGACGGATAACCGCATTCGCAAGGGACGCGCGCGGTTTCGAGCCAACCGCGCGCTTTTGAACAGTATCTCAGAACAATTTGGTGTGGACGCGCAGGTCATTCTGGCCATTTGGGGGCTGGAAACCGATTACGGTGCGACGCGCGGCGATTGGCCGGTTCTGACCGCGCTCGCAACCCTGGCACAATCCGGACACCGTTCCGAGTTTTTCGAAGATGAGCTGATTGCCGCATTGATGATCATTGATGCCGGTGACATTGCCCCCGCTTCCATGCTGGGATCCTGGGCCGGGGCCATGGGGCATGGGCAGTTCCTGCCGTCGAGCTATCAACGCTTCGCGGTCGACAGTGATGGGGACGGGCGGCGCGATATCTGGGGCGACGATCCGCAAGACGGGTTGGCCTCAATCGCGAACTACCTTGCCGAACATGGCTGGCGCATGAGCCGCCCCTGCCGCGTCGAGGTCACATTGCCCAGCGGGTTCGACTATGCTTTGGCGGGCCGTCAAACGAAGCGACCGGTCCTGGACTGGGCGGGGATGGGCGTCCGCTCGGCAGATGGCGGACCGGTTCCGGACTATGGCGACGCCTCGGTCGTTCTGCCATCTGGGGCAAGTGGTCCTGCCTTCATGACATTTGGCAATTTCGAGGTGTTGCTGACTTACAACCGTGCCGAAGCCTATGCCATCGCCGCCGGGTATCTGGCGGATCGAGTGCAGGGCGGGCGACCGATCAAAACCAGATGCCCGGGCGATCTTGTTGTGTTGACGCGCGACAGGATGCGCGAAGTGCAGGAGCGTTTGACGACAGCCGGATATGACACGCAAGGCGTCGATGGGTTCCCCGGCCCCAACACCGCGGCTGCGTTGCGATCTTATCAACGCGACCGCGGATTGGTCGCAGACGGGTTCGGGTCCGGCGCGATACTTGACCGGCTTCGCGCCGAGGATGGCTGATCAGCGGTCATTCGAACTCCATCTCAGTGAAAACCTGACCGGCATTCCTGGTGGCCAACTCTTCAAACGTGTCATGACGCGCGAACGGTGACTGGTCGACATAATAGGCGTCTTCCAACGTGCCGCCGTTGTCCAGCAGTTTGCCGACCTCGGCGCGCAGATGTTTCAGATATCCGATCGTGTGTTCTTCGACCTGCGCCATGTTGGTGGGGTAGCCGTGGCCGGGAATCACATAGGTCGCACCCAGCGGGGCAAAGGTGGTTTCCCAGGTTTCGATCCAGCAGCTTGTGCAAGTGTCTTCGAAAATTGGCGGGATACGGTTGTGAAAGGCCATGTCGCCTGCAATCACCAACCCATCATCCGGCAGCCACACCTGAATATCGCCGGGGCTGTGGGCCGGGCCGGAATAGAGCACTTCGATAGTCTTGTTGCCCATTGTGATGGTTTCTTTTTCTTCAAACGTGCGGGTTGGTCCCATCGGCACCGTCCCCTCTGCGTTTTCGCGCGCATAGCGTGTCATGCCGTCATATATCTGGGCAGAATATTCTTCGAACTCTTGGGCGGCATCGACATGGGCCAGCACTTCGACCCCTTGGTCGATCCAGTAATTGTTGCCCAGCATTGCGTGCCCCTGTCCGTTCTCGTTGATTACGAGCTTGACGGGTTGGTCCGTGATCGCCTTGATTTCTTCATGTAATGCCGCGGCCAGCTTGGCGTTGGCACCTGCATTGATCACCACGACGCCATCGCCAGTCACAATGAAACTGAGGTTGTTGTTATGGCCTGCATTCTCATAACCCGGAGGTGCGGTGGCCCCGATGGCCGACCAGACATCCGGGATCACCTCGACCGGTTTTTCATAAAGCACCGAGTCAGGATACTGGTCGAGGATTTCTTGATCGGCAAAAGCTGCCAGTGTGATCAGAGATAAAACGGCTGTGAAGAAGCGTAACATGGAGTCCTCCGGCAATCTGTTCGGATCAGATTGTCACATTCGAATGTGATTATCCAGAGTCTAGGCAGGGGCGCTGCCCCTACGGTCCAATCTTCCGATTGGACCTACCCCGGGATATTTCCAGCCAGAAGAAACGGTCAGGGACGCGCGGTTTCGGCGGCAGCGCGCAAGGCGCGAATGTTCTGGCCATAGACCTCTGGTGTGTCGACGGAGCCGCCTTTGAACACGGCGGAGCCTGCGACCAGCACGTCCGCACCCGCTTCGGCGACCAGAGGCGCGGTTTCGGTGGTCACGCCGCCGTCGATCTGGATATGAATCGGGCGATCGCCGATCATCTGGCGCAAACGACGGGTTTTCTCGACACCCGAGTGGATGAATTTCTGACCCCCGAAACCCGGGTTCACGGTCATGATTAGCACCATGTCCACTAAGTCGAGCACATGTTCGATGCTGTCTAGTGGCGTGCCGGGGTTCAGGCTGACGCCTGCTTTTACACCCTGCGCCTTGATGGCTTGCAGCGTGCGGTGGATATGGGGTCCGGCTTCGACATGCGCTGTGATCATGTCGGCGCCCGCCTCGGCATAGGCTTCGATATAGGGATCAACCGGCGCGATCATCAGGTGCACATCCATGAAGGTTGTTACATGCGGGCGAAAGGCTTTCACGGCGGGCGGGCCGAAGGTCAGGTTTGGAACGAAATGACCGTCCATCACATCCACATGCACCCAATCCGCGCCCTGAGCTTCAATAGCCTGAATTTCCTGCCCAAAATTGGCGAAATCGGCAGAAAGGATCGAGGGGGCGATCTTGATGGAACGGTCAAAGGACATGATGGGATCTCCGGCAGCGATGTGTGCCGTCCTTATAGCGGGAATATCGCATTTGCGAAGGGCGAAACACCTCAGCGACGCGGCAATTCGGGATCACATTTTTTGCCTTGCATGCAACTTTCGATTTTGCGGATGGTTTTCCGATCCGGTTTGCCAAAAGCAAATTCCCCGCAAGGATCGACCTGAAGCAAATAGTGCCCGTTTTTCCGTTTCAAAAACACGAGATGTTCGGCACCGTTCTGGATCCGGGCACACCATGGCCCCCGGCATTGCAAGTTGATCTTCATGTCGCGTGCGAAGGGAGCATCAAACCCTGATGGGGTAAGACTTTTGCCTTTGATCCTACCGGTCAGGAAATTGTTTGGTCTGACGTCCTGTTGCCGAGGCCAATCCACTTCAGGCACCTTGCTTTCATCAAAGCTCAGCCGACCCAATACGGCGACATACTGATCGTCGGAGTCGGCGGCCTCAATAAACGCGGCAATGGCATTGTATGGCTGGCAGGACAGGGCAAGCGCGGTATCCGGCACCATGAAAAGTGCGGCAAGCAGCGGACCTCGCATCACAGATGGCCCCGGAAACCCTTGATCACGGCATCATAAATATCGCGCTTGAATGGCACAATGTTGGCCACCACTTCGTCGGGGTCCATCCAGGCCCATTGGCTGAACTCGGGGTGTTTGGTTTCGATGTTCACAGCGCTGTCATCGCCCAAAAAACGCACAAGAAACCAACGCTGTTTCTGTCCGCGAAATTGCCCCTTCCAGATGCGCGGCACCACCTCATGGGGCAGATCATAGGGCAACCAGTCGGGAAGTTCGGCTTCGATCTGCACAAGGTCGCGTGTTACTCCGGTTTCTTCCCACAATTCGCGCAAGGCTGCCTCACGCGGGTCTTCGCCTGCTTCCACCCCGCCCTGAGGCATTTGCCAGGCCGTTTTGGTGCCCAGCTTCGGCGCGTCCAGCCGCTGTCCGACGAACAGTTTTCCGTCACGGTTTACAAGCATGATGCCGACGCAGGGACGATAAGGCAGCTTTTCGATATCTGCAGGTGTCATAACGACCTCGTATTTCGGTGAAGCTTTGTTGGCGATACAGCGTTGGCGTAGCGGGTGAAAACGCAAACGGGCCACCCTTCTGGGCGGCCCTTCGAGAATTTTCACACCCGCCTACTGCGCCAGAGCAATGGTTGACAGGCCTTTGATCAGATCGACCGCGTAGGACAGTTGAAAGTCGTCATCGCGCAGCTTGGCGGCTTCTTCTGCCGCCTCGCGCTCTTCTTCGATCTGGCGTTGTTCGTCCTCGGTCAGACTGTCATTGTTCAGGCTGCCGCGCAGATCGGCTTCGGTCCGCTGCGGGCGCGCATCCTCGTCCTCATTCTCGGCTTCCGGCAGGCGGGGGGGTTGCTGCACCACGATGTCCGGGGATACGCCGAGCGCCTGGATGGAACGCCCCGATGGAGTGTAATAGCGCGCCGTGGTCAGACGCATCGCGCCGTCGGAGGCCAGCGGCATAACCGTCTGCACCGACCCTTTGCCGAAGCTCTTGGTGCCAACCACGATGGCGCGACGGTGATCCTGAAGCGCGCCTGCGACAATCTCGGAGGCTGACGCAGAGCCGCCATTGATCAAAACGACCATCGGCTTTCCTTCGGCCAGATCACCTGCTTCGGCATTCACACGTTCGCTTTCACTGGGGTTGCGACCACGAGTCGATACAATCTCGCCGCTTTCAAGGAAGGCGTCCGACACTTCGATAGCCTGGTTCAGAAGGCCGCCGGGATTGTTTCGCAAATCCAATACGAAGCCATCGACATTCTCCATCCCGCCCAAGGATTCGACCTCGCGCGCCAGCCCTTCGGCCATATTGGAATAGGTTTGATCGTTGAAAGTCGTCACCCGCAAAACAATGGTATTGCCGACCGATCGGGCTGTGGCCGCAGTCAGCTTGATCGTGTCGCGGATGATTGACACGTCAAACGGTTCATCCACGCCTTCACGCACCACGGTGATGATAATCTCGGATCCGACCGGGCCACGCAGCATGTTGACCGCCTCGTCCAATGTCAGCCCTATCAGGGCTTCGCCATCGACATGCGTGATATAGTCACCGGATTCCACACCGGCATCATCCGCTGGCGTGCCATCCATCGGTGACACGACGCGCACGAAGCCCTCTTCCTGCGTCACCTCGATGCCAAGCCCACCGAAGGAACCGCGCGTCTGCACACGCATGTCGGCGGCATCTTTGGGGGATAGATAGCTGGAATGCGGATCAAGCGAGGTCAGCATCCCATCAATCGCCGCTTCGATCAGGTCCGCCGCGTCAACTTCTTCCACATATTGCGCGCGTATACGTTCGAAGATGTCGCCAAACAAGTCCAACTGCTCGTAAACGCTGGAGTTTTTGGCGGCGTCCTGCGCAAGTAGCGGCCCGGCCACTTGCGTGGTCAGCACTGCGCCTGCCAAGGTGCCCCCAAGGGCGGCCATTACGAATTTCCTCATCAGTTTATTCCTTGCCTGCCGCGAACCAGTCGTTGGGGTCCACGGGCGTTCCGTTCTCTCTTAGCTCTATATAAAGCGTTTCCGACGCGTCTGCGCCAGTTCCTTCCTCCGCAGCGATCAAAAACGCTTGATCGTCGCTGATCGTGGCACCCGCCATCAGGCCGATGGGCGCGCCTTGCGGCAGCACTTCCCCCACCTCGCCATACAATTGGCCCAGCCCGGCCAAGACCATCAAATAGCCGTCGCCTGGTTCGATGATGGCGATATTGCCATAGTCCAGCAGCGGGCCAAGATACCGGATCGTCGCGGGCCATGGCGTTGTCACAATGGCCATGGGTCGGGTGGCAATGACATATCCGGGGCGACGCACACCGGCGGCATCGACCTCGTTGAAGCGGCGAATGATCTGGCCCAGGGCAGGCATGGCCAGTCGCCCTTTCACGCTGGTAAAATCCTGCGTATCGGCGGCATTGCCCTGCGGCACGGGTTCTGACATCAGACCGTCGGCGAAACTGGCCAAGGTGTCTGCGCTTTCGACAAGCGTTTGCATTCGTGCATCATCAGCGACGAAGCGGCGCGGCAGTTCGGTGCGTCGGGCAACGGCAAGGCTGAGTTCAAATCGGGCGTCCTGCGCCCCTTCCAGCCCGGATTTCAAGGTATCGACCGCGTTTTCCTGCAAGGCGCGCAGGGTTTGAAGCTCTTCCAGATCGCGGCGTAGGCGTTCCGCCTTGGCCAGCAAGGCAGGGGCGACATCGGACAGAATCATACCGGACCGAGCGGTGCCAATCGGGCCAGCGGGATGGACCAGCAAGGCAGGTTCCGGCGCGCGTTCGATGGTTTGCAGGACGCCCAGAAGCTGGGACAATTTCTCGCTTTCGGCAGTCAATGCCCCTTGGATCGTCGCCTCACGCAGGCTCGCGCGGCGCAATCCGTCCCGCAATGCGCCCAACCCTTTTTCATAGGCCAGAACGGTTTGCGTCAGGGCTGAGATTCGGTCGTTTGATTTCTCGGCCTCGGCCAGAGCGACAGTTGCTTTGTCCAGCGCCAACATCGCAGCCTGCGCCGTTTCAATCGGGTTCGTCTGCGCGCGCACCGCCAGGGTGGGCGCCAGCACTGACAGTGCCGTTCCCGTCAGCAGAGGTATGAGGCGTCCGGCTCGCATCACCGGCGGATCAGGCTTTCGCCGGTCATTTCGGCAGGTTGTTCCAGCCCCATCAGTTCAAGCAATGTCGGGGCAAGATCGGCCAACCGACCCGGGGCGAGCGTGGCACCCTCCGGTCCGCCGAACATGATGACCGGCACCAGATTGGTAGTATGCGCTGTGTGCGGGCCGTTGGTGCTGTCGTCCCACATGGTTTCACAATTGCCGTGATCGGCAGTCACGATCATCGCGCCGCCAACCTCTTTCAGTGCGGCCAGCACTTGCCCCAGCCCAGCATCAACGGCTTCGCAGGCTGCGACGGCTGCATCCAGATCACCGGTATGCCCGACCATATCGGGGTTGGCATAATTGGTGACGATCAGGTCAAACTGATCGCGAATTGCGCCGACGAAATGCTCGGTAACTTCGGGTGCCGACATCTCGGGCTGCAAGTCATAGGTCGCGACCTTTGGACTGGCCGCCATATAGCGGACCTCGCGCTCGACCGGTTCTTCCTTGCCGCCGTTCAGGAAGAACGTGACATGGGGGTATTTCTCGGTCTCGGCGATATGAAACTGGTTTTTACCATGCTTGGCGACCCATTCGGCCAAGGTGTTCACGATGTCGCGCTTGAGAAAACAGGTGGTCATATAGGCGTTATGGGCGTCAGAGTATTCGACCATGCCCAGTCGCGCCGACAGGGCCGGTCGCGGGCCGGTGGTAAATTCACCAAAGCCCGGTTCACCAATGGCGCGCAGAATCTCGCGGGCACGGTCGGCACGGAAATTCACGAAGAACAGCCCATCGCCGTCCTTCATACCTGGATAGCCCCCGATCACTGCGGGCTGGATGAACTCGTCCGTTTCGCCCTTGTCATAGGCGGCAGCGATGGCGTCATCTGCGCTCGCAACGGCATCACCCTGCCCTTTGACCATTGCGTCAAAGGCCCGGCTGACCCGATCCCAGCGACTGTCGCGATCCATCGCGAAATAGCGCCCGACCACGGTGACGATCCGTGCGCCATCGGGCAGCGCGGCTTCAAACGCCGCGATCTGCTCGCGCGCGGATTGCGGGGGCACGTCGCGCCCATCGGTGATCGCATGAACCGCTACGGACAACCCCGCATCGGTCAAAGCCTTGGCCGCCGCGACAAGATGATCCTGATGACTGTGAACCCCGCCCGGGCTGACCAGACCGGCGATATGGGCAATACCGCCAGCGGCCTTTACCTTGACTGCGAAGTCCAGCAGAGCTTCATTCTTGAAGAACGACCCATCCTCGATCGCCAGATCAATCTGGCCCAGATCCATCGCCACGACGCGGCCTGCGCCAATATTCATGTGCCCCACTTCGGAATTGCCCATCTGTCCGGTCGGCAAGCCAACATCGGGCCCATGGGTGATCAGCGTGTTATTCGGGCAATTGGCCATCAACCAATCATAATTGGGCGTGTTGGCAAGCACCGGCGCATTATAGTCACGGGCGTCACGCAGCCCCCAGCCATCTAGAATACACAGAACGACGGGCTTGGGCGTGGTCATATCAAAGGATCCTCTGGCTGCTTACAGACTGTCTATTGCGCGACAAGTCCGGGTGCAAGGCAAGCTACCACCAGCAAGCGGTCAGGCGCGGTGATACGGGCTGCCTGCCAATATCGACGCGGCGCGGTAAAGCTGTTCGGCAAGCATCACGCGAACCAGCATATGCGGCCAGACCATTTTACCAAAGGACAGGCTGGCATCGGCCTGTGCGCGCAGGGCGGGGTCGATTCCATCCGCACCGCCGATGACAAAAGCCACGTCACCGCACCCGTCATCGCGCCAGCGGCCAAGTAGCTTTGCAAAATCGGGCGACGACAAGACTTTGCCGCGTTCATCCAGCGTGCAGATCAGCGCGCTTCTGGGAATCGCGCGCTCTAGCAAGGCAGCTTCAGCGGACATCCCGCCACCCTTCTTGTCTTCGACTTCGTGGATATCGGCAGGGCCTAGCCCCAAGACCCGCCCGGTGCGATCAAACCTGGTCAGATAGTCATTGATCAGGTCGCGTTCAGCGCCGCCACGCAAACGGCCAACGGCGCAAATATGCACCTTCATGTCGTCGCGTCCTTAAAGATCAGGTCGCGGCGCCGGTCGTGCCGGGCTCCAACCACATCTTTTCAAGCTGATAGAACTCGCGCACTTCCGGGCGGAACACGTGGACGATTACATCGCCTGCATCGATCAGAACCCAATCGCCCTGATCCTTGCCTTCGATCTTCGAAAAGACACCCATGTCCAGCTTGAGCTTCTCGGTCAGTTTTTCCGAGATCGCCGCGACCTGACGGGTCGAACGACCAGAACAGACCACCATATGATCGGCCATCTCGGATTTGCCGCGCAAATCTATGATCACCACATCTTCGGCTTTGTCATCTTCAAGTGAGCGTAAAACGAGCGACAGGATATCGTCGCTGACATTGGTCTGAGGGGCCGCCGTCATTGCGGAATTCCCTGCAGTCGCATCTTCTGCGACCTCTGTTTGCGGAGACAGGACATTGTCCTCCTATCGATGCGCGCCGATCCGCCCCGACGCTGGGCACATAAGAATCGTAACATCACATGGGGGCGATCTCAACGCTCGTCAAGCAACAGGGATGAAACAGCAGTGCAAATCGGTCACGCCTGCGGATTTTCGCCAGTTTCTGCATCGTTTGCCAAATCGTCCTGCAACAGTCGCACTTCGCGCTGCGGGAAGGGGAATGAGATGCCGTTGTCGTGGAACGCATCCCACAGTGCCAGATAGACATTGCCACGAATATTGGTCAGCCCGCCAGTCGGGTCGTCGATCCAGAAGCGAAGGATGTAATCGACGGAACTGTCGCCAAACCCGACGATGTGACACACCGGGGGGCGAAAGCTCAGCACCCGCGACACATTGCTGGCAGCCTCAATCGCGATCTTGCGAACCTGGTGAGGATCATCCCCATAGGCCGTGCCAAAATAGATATCGAGCCGCACAAAGGCGTTTGTATGCGACCAATTCACCACCTGTCCGGTGATCAAATCTTCGTTCGGAATAAGGTATTCCCGCCCATCCCGCGTCACGACCGAGACATAGCGCGCACCCAGTTGCTGAATCCAGCCGAATGTTTCGCCAAGGCTGATCACGTCACCGGGTTTGATCGACTTGTCCAGCAGGATGATAATGCCAGACACGAGGTTGGACACGACCTTTTGCAGACCGAAACCAAGACCCAGACCGATTGCACCGGACAGAAAGGCAAGTCCGGTCAGATCGACCCCTATCACCTTAAGGCCAAGGAAGAACGCCGCCCCATAGAAAAGAAGCTGGATAAACTTGACCGTCAGCACCTGCATCGAAGGTGAGATATCTTCGTTGTTTCTGACCCTCTCGGAAGAGGCACGGCTGAAAATCCGCGCCAGTGCGAACAGGGCCGCCGTAACGGCCACCGCGCTGATCACATCTAAAAGAGAAATGCGGAAGCTGCCCGCCGAAATGGCGATATTGTCCAGCACATCGCCGATCTCATCGGTAATGCCCAGATAATACAGCGTCACATAGATCCATAATCCCCACTTGGTCGTACGCCTCAAGACGCGGTTTTCCACGATGACAGAGGCAAAGCCAACCAACACCCACGCCAGCGCCAGGGTGCCGATGGCTGCGATCAGATAGGATCGGGATGGCCACGTGATCTCGCGCATCGCGGAAACGATCAGCCAAGACATCACGACAAACAGCATCATCGGCACGCGACGCTTGGTGTGAATTGCAAAACGCAATCGACGCTTTGACCACCCTTCGCGCGACCGCAGCCAATGGTCGATCTTGGGATTCAGCATTTTGCCGACCGCCCACGATATCAGCGCCAACAAGACAACGATAGCGATCTGATACAGACGCCATGTCTGACCAAGGCTGACGATAAATGCCGCGCCATCATTCCACAGCGGCATCAACTGATCGCGCAGTGTATCGAATGTATCTGTCGCAAGCTCTGGCAGATTATCCGCGCCGCTGCCTTGTGTGGGTGATGTGCCGGGGTGCGGCGTTGGTTCGGGCTCCATGCTGTAACTTTTACACGCGACTTTCTCCGCGTCCAGTGGCCGAACACACCACATCGTCCGACCACCCTTGCGACGACGCTGGCAAAAGAGTATCTCAGCAGCATGACTCGGGTTTTCGATATGGATGATCGCGCGCGCCTGCCCTGGCGATTTTTTGGTGCGGCACGGACTGTGCAAGCCCACCTATAAGGTGGCGCCCCCGACCTATTGCAACCTGACACATATCCACGCCCATCCACGGAGAGCGAAATGACCGCCCCGAAGACACTCTATGATAAAATCTGGGACGCCCATGTGGCCCACGAGGCCGATGACGGCACCTGCCTTTTGTATATTGACCGCCATCTGGTCCACGAAGTAACCAGTCCGCAAGCTTTCGAGGGGCTGCGTATGGCGGGCCGCAAGGTTCACGCCCCCGACAAGACCATCGCGGTGCCGGACCACAACGTGCCCACCACGCTGGACCGCGCCAAAGGGATCGAGAACGAAGAAAGCCGCATTCAGGTCGACGCGTTGGATAAGAACGCCAAGGATTTCGGCATTCATTATTACCCCGTTGACGATGTGCGCCAGGGGATCGTGCATATCGTTGGTCCTGAACAGGGCTGGACCCTGCCCGGCATGACCGTCGTCTGCGGTGACAGCCATACTGCCACCCACGGCGCGTTCGGTGCATTGGCCCACGGCATTGGCACGTCCGAGGTCGAGCATGTTCTGGCCACCCAGACGTTGATCCAGAAGAAATCGAAAAATATGAAGGTCGAGATCACCGGCAAGCTGAAGCCCGGCGTGACCGCCAAGGACATCACGCTGGCCGTGATCGGCAAGACTGGCACCGCCGGCGGGACCGGCTATGTCATCGAGTACTGTGGCGAAGCGATCCGCGATCTGTCGATGGAAGGCCGCATGACAGTTTGCAACATGGCCATCGAAGGTGGCGCCCGTGCGGGTCTGATTGCGCCTGATGAAACCACCTTTGAGTATGTCAAAGGCCGCCCTCATGCCCCCAAAGCCGGTCAGTGGGAACAGGCTTTGGAATACTGGAAGACGCTTTACACCGACCAAGGCGCGCATTTCGACAAGGTGATCACCCTGAAAGCCGAAGAGATTGAACCGGTCGTGACCTGGGGCACGTCGCCCGAGGATGTTCTGCCGATCTCGGCCACCGTGCCCAGCCCCGACGATTTCACCGGCGGCAAGGTCGAAGCGGCCAAGCGCGCCATCGAGTATATGGGTCTGACCCCCGGCCAAAAGCTGACAGATATCGAGATCGACACAGTCTTTATCGGATCTTGCACCAACGGGCGTATCGAAGACCTGCGCGCCGTCGCGGAAATCGTGAAAGGCAAGAAGGTCAAGGACGGGCTGCGGGCGATGATCGTGCCGGGGTCGGGCCTTGTGCGCGCGCAGGCCGAAGAAGAAGGCTTGGCCGACATCTTCAAGGAAGCCGGTTTCGACTGGCGTTTGGCAGGATGTTCCATGTGCCTTGCCATGAACCCGGATCAACTGTCCGAGAAGGAGCGCTGCGCGTCGACTTCGAACCGGAATTTCGAGGGGCGTCAAGGTTACAAGGGCCGCACCCACCTTGTGTCACCCGCAATGGCAGCGGCGGCTGCGTTGACGGGTCGTTTGACCGATGTGCGCGATTTGATGTGATTCGACCGACAACACGCTGCGACACTAAAGCAGCCAATTCGCAACGATTGTGCGCGACCGGGAAACGGTTGCGCACGCTTTGCGACCGCCCCTATTCCTTCGTCACTACTTTGGATTGATACTGCCACATTTCTGACGAATTTCTTTGAGCCGGTGCAGCCGCAGTGCTAGATTCGTTTGTATTCCATAACCGTGTTGGGGACGCGGTGGATACATTTAACTCGGTTACAAGTATTGAAGGGGTAACTATGAGAAATTTATTAACAGCTGCGGTCATCGCAGCAGGTTTCGCGACAACATCTGATGCAGCCGTATTGCGACTGGATGGTTATACATCCTCGGTTCAGTCCGTTTCGATCGGCTCTTCACCGGTCGCGAATACGCCGGGAACCGTTGGGGCCACGGGCTTCAACCTGACCGACACCACAGGTGATATGGGAAGTTTCGTTGGCTGGTGCCTCGATATTGCTCACTATATGATGAACAAAGGCGCAAGTCAGAACTACACCCAGACCAATGATCCGTTTTCGAACAGCTTTGGCCTGACCGCGATTGCCCGCGACCGCTTGCAGTCGGTGTTTGACGCCAACTATGATCGGATTGACACAACAAACGGTGATCAGGCTGCCGCGTTTCAAATGGCCTTGTGGGAAGCCGCTTACGAAGATGACAACGCTGCACTCAGTGTTTCATCCGGTTTGTTCAAAGCCACAAGCTCTGGCAGCACCACACTGGCCAATCGGTATCTGATGGCTGCCTCCGGTTACTCGGGTGATGCCGTGTGGAAATTGTCCTTCTTTGAAGTTGATGGCGACGCGAACCGTGGGCGTTATACCGGGCAAAACCTTGTCACCGTATCGCCGGTTCCTTTGCCAGCTGCGGGTATGCTTCTGGTAACTGGGCTGTTTGGCATGGGTGCTATCACGCGCCGCCGCCGGAAGGCCTGAGCACTGCCCATTTGAACACCAACCCGGCGCTTTACACAGGCGCCGGGTTTTTCATGCGCGGCCGCCTTGGATTCGTCGCCAAAACCTGCATAAAGCAATGGACTGAATGACGCAGCCACGACCCAACCGACGTGGCAGATGCAGAAAGGTGCGTGCTATGGACAAGTTCCAAAAACTTCATGGGATCGCGGCGCCGATGCCGCTGGTGAATATCGACACCGACATGATCATTCCCAAGGTCTTTCTGAAGACCATCAAACGGTCCGGCCTTGGCGTGAACCTGTTTGACGAGATGCGATATGATCGTCAGGGCAACGAGATCCCGGATTTCGTCCTGAACAAACCGCAATACCGTGACGCTGAAATTCTGGTGGCCGGAGACAATTTCGGGTGCGGTTCATCGCGTGAGCACGCCCCGTGGGCCATCGCCGACTTCGGAATCAAATGTGTGATCTCGACCAGCTTTGCCGACATCTTCTTTAGCAACTGTTTCAAGAATGGCATTCTGCCCATCATCTTGCCGCAGGACCAGATCGACATTCTGATGGCCGATGCCGAGAAGGGCGCCAATGCCCGAATGACAGTAGATCTCGAATCACAAGAGATCACCACCTCGGATGGAGAGGTGATTCCCTTCGAAGTTGACGCCTTCAAAAAGCATTGTCTGCTGAATGGACTGGATGACATCGGTCTGACGATGGAAAAACAAGGGGCAATTGAATCATTTGAGGCAAAGGCTGCCACACAACGCCCTTGGGTCTAAACATCTGAAAAGGCGATTGAATCATGGGGTCATCCGCAAGGTTGGCCCCATTTTTACCTTAATTTGGTGCAAAGTCGCACCAGTTTCCCCTTAAATCGACCACATTTGGCAACGCATTTTAGGCACAACTTGAAGTGGGACTAATATGCGACGCAGTATGTTGCAATAAGAAGCAGTGACCCGCTGAATGAGGAAACGCTGACATGGATAAAGGGTGCGGCAGGTAACAGCACCCGTCCAGGTGGAAGGATTAAGGTAGTGGTAAGCCGAATGATTGGCGCAATAGCGCGAGCATTCCTGATGGTGATTTTGATTGCAACGCCATCCATTTTGGTGCCGGGTGTCAGTCAGGAATCCGGCCAGATCGTGACCATCGTTGCATTGTTTGCGGCGGCGTTGACCATCTTCGAATATGCTTCGACCTATCCCGGACTTGTCGAATTTCGCGATGCCCCCCCGTTCAACCGCATCCGCTTCGCCGCCCTGTTCGTAACGGTGTTCAGCCTGTCTGTGATCGTTCGTGGACAGACCGACCATTCGACCGCAACCCAGTTCATGACGTCGGTCGGGATGCTGATTGGCCAGGCCATCGACTTCCCCTATAGCCCCGTGCGCTTCGTTGTCTCGATGCTGCCCGACACGGCCAGCTTCAACGATATGGCACTGCTGCGCGCCGCTGCCGGGATGAGCTATCTGATCTCTCTACTGTCTATGGCTGTGTTCCTGATGGCGCTGCGCTTCACCGAATGGCCGTCGAAATCGACGGGTGCGTTCAACGTGTGGGTCAACCTGCCCACGTTTGACCCCACTACCGGAGGCGATGTTGTCCGCCGCCTGGTGCGCGACGCCCGGTTCAACATTGCACTTGGGTTCCTGTTGCCCTTCGCCACGCCAATCATCATCACCGCCGCCGTGTCGCTGTTTGGTTCGGTATCGGTGGAAAACCATCAAACCATGATCTGGACGGTTGCCGCATGGGCCTTTCTTCCCGCAAGCCTTTTCATGCGCGGCATTGCCATGTTGCGCGTCGCCCTGATGATCAACAGCGAGCGCAAGCGCAACAAGCGTCGCGCCGGCGATGGTGGATTGGCCCACGCCTGATCGACGCTGAGGGTCGGCCCACACGTCCTTTCAACTGGATCGTTACCGTGGCGCTTGCCCTGATGGCGAGCGCCGCGCCCGTTACTGCACAGTCGATGACCCTGCGCGTCGCCACCTATAATGCCGAGCTGGATCGAAAAGGCCCGGGTCTTTTGCTGCGCGACATCTTGGCGGGGACGGACGACCAGATCACCGCCGCGCTGACCGTGATCGCCACAGCAAAACCCGACATCCTGACCCTTCAGGGCTTTGACAACGACGTCGAAGGACATGCCCTGCGTGCTTTCCAATCCGCACTGGCTGAAAAAGATCATGCGATGCCATACGCATTTGCGGCCATGCCGAATGCCGGGCTTGTTACGGGGTTGGACATGGATGGCGACGGTCGCACCGGCGAGCCCCGGGACGCCCAAGGATATGGGCGCTTTACCGGTCAGGGCGGCATGGCGGTCCTGTCCCGCTATCCGCTGGGAGAGGCGCGGGATTTCGCACCCTTTCTGTGGAAAGACCTGCCGGGCGCCATCCCTCCTAGCCGTGATGGCATCCCCTTCCCCACGGCTGGCGCCTTTGCCATTCAGCGGCTGAGCAGCGTGGCCCATTGGGATGTGCCAGTGCAGTTACCCAATGGCACAAACCTGCACCTGCTGACATTTCATGCGACCACGCCTGTCTTCGATGGTGACGAAGACCGCAACGGGCGGCGCAACCATGATGAGATCGCATTTTGGCAACGGTATCTGGATGGCGCGCTCCCCTTCCCGGCCCCGGACGGACCGGTGATCATAGCGGGTGTCGCCAATCTCGATCCAGTCGACGGCGAGGGCCGCCGTGCCGCTATTCAAAGACTACTGAACGACCCTCGGCTGCAAGACCCCGAACCCCGTCGGACGGGCAAGATCGCGGTAGGCGACACCGGTCAAGCGGGCGAACCGGCGCTGGACACGGTCGACTGGCCGGAACCATCCCCGGGCGACTTGCGGGTCAGCTATGTCCTGCCTGCAAGCGACCTTGATGTGATCAGCGCAGGCGTGTTCTGGCCTGCGGATGGCGACCCGATGCTGGATACGGTCAACACTGCATCGCGCCATCGGCTGGTCTGGGTCGATCTGCGCTTCTGACCCTTCATTTCTTGACGGAACATCCCTGACAGGCTAGGCCGATCCGCGATGTATTTCTCAGCAAGGACAGACCCATGACCAACCCCTCCCTCCTTATCCTGCCCGGTGACGGCATTGGCCCCGAAGTCATGGCCGAGGTGCGCAAGATCATCGGCTGGATGGGCGATAAGCGCGGCGTAACATTTGATGTGAGCGAGGATTTGGTGGGCGGTGCTGCCTATGACAAACACGGCGTCCCACTTGCCGACGAAACCATGGCCAAAGCGCAAAAGGTTGATGCTGTGCTGCTGGGGGCGGTTGGCGGCCCGAAATACGACGATCTGGATTTCTCGGTGAAGCCCGAACGCGGGCTGTTGCGCCTGCGCAAGGAAATGGACCTGTATTCGAACCTGCGCCCGGCGCAGTGTTTTGACGCGCTGGCCGATTTTTCGTCGCTGAAGAAAGACATCGTGTCGGGTCTTGATATCATGATTGTTCGCGAACTGACCTCGGGTGTTTATTTTGGCGAACCTCGCGGGATCTTCGAAGAAGGCAACGAGCGTGTGGGCATCAACACGCAACGCTACACCGAAAGCGAGATTGAGCGCGGTGCGCGCTCGGCTTTTGAACTGGCGATGAAGCGCAGCAAGCGGCTGTGCTCGATGGAGAAGGCCAACGTGATGGAAAGCGGCATCCTGTGGCGTGAAGTCGTGACGCATGTGGGGAAAGACTATCCTGAGGTCGAGCTGTCCCACATGTATGCCGATAACGGAGCCATGCAGCTGGTCCGCGCGCCCAAACAATTCGACGTGATCTACACCGACAACCTGTTCGGCGACATCCTGTCAGATTGCGCCGCGATGTTGACCGGATCGCTGGGCATGCTGCCGTCGGCGTCGCTTGGCGCCCCGATGGCCAATGGCCGTCCCAAGGCGCTTTACGAACCCGTCCACGGCTCGGCCCCAGATATCGCGGGGGAAGGCAAGGCCAACCCCTGCGCATGCATCCTCAGCTTTGCAATGGCGCTGCGCTACAGCTTCGACATGGGCGAAGAAGCTGATCGTCTGGAAGCTGCTGTCGAAAAGGTTCTGGCCGATGGCATTCGCACCGGCGACCTTTTGAACGACGCGGGCGTGACACCCGCGTCGACATCGGAAATGGGCAACGCGGTGATTGCGGCGTTGGACGCCAGCCTTTAAGCCCACGCGGCATCGTTTTCGGAAACCGGCCCACCACCTTTGCGCGCCGGTTTTCTTTTACGAAGACAGGCCCCATATTCCCCTTATGAACACCATCACCCTGCATTCCCGACTGCCGGATGGCCTGGAGCCGGCAGCGGCCGCCTTGTACTGGGAGGCCTTCGGCGAAAAGCTGGGTAAACTGTTGGGGCCGGATGACAAAGCGCGCAGGTTGTTTGCAGACACTGTCAATCCGGACGCGGTGATCGCGGCCACGGATGATGCGGGCAACCTTTTGGGGATTGCGGCCCACAAGGCGGGCAGTCAGGGGTTTTCGACAGCGACAACCACGGACTTGTTTCAACACTATGGGCTGGGGGCACTATGGCGATTGATCCCATTGGCGATGCTAGAGCGGGACGCGCCGAAAGACACGCTTCAGATGGACGGCATCTGCGTTGCGGGCGCCGCACGCGGTCAAG
This sequence comes from Aliiroseovarius sp. B-4, assembly GCF_056857795.1. NCBI lineage: Bacteria > Pseudomonadati > Pseudomonadota > Alphaproteobacteria > Rhodobacterales > Paracoccaceae > Aliiroseovarius > Aliiroseovarius sp. B-4. The sequence continues at coordinate 185,787 of NZ_JBSXNV010000042.1, read as the reverse complement.
GCGTTGGGTCGGCTCTTTTTGACGCAATGTTCACCTTTGCGCGGCACCAAGGCTTCAAACGCGTGACGCTTGATGTGATCGACACGAACCCCCGTGCCAAGGCGCTTTATGAACGGCTTGGCTTCGTCGCAACGGGCAGGGAAATGACCGGGCCATTGCGACCGCTTCTGGGGTTCAACAGCGCCACCAAAATGGTCCTGACCCTTTGCACACGGTAATTTGGGTCTTGCTCTTACGCCCGGTTGAGGATATCCCGCGCGTCACGGTCGGGCTGTAGCGCAGCCTGGTAGCGCACCTGCTTCGGGAGCAGGGGGTCGGAGGTTCGAATCCTCTCAGCCCGACCAAGTCCTTCAATCAATTTGTCTCTCAGGCGAGCCGACGCCCCCATGTCGTCCCCTATCGCCCTGCGCACCGATCAGGCCGGGCAGGTCAATCGCGAAAATGTTGGAAAAGACCAATATGCAGCGACCAGCGGCGGGGACCGAAAACTTTTTTGTTTGTTTTCCCGCAACAGTTCGTAACAACAAGACCCATTGATACCAGTCTGTAATCTGCTGACATTGACAAGCTGCCCGTCGGGGCGCTTGATCAGCGAAGGCGAATTTTACCGGCAGACAGGTTGGATTTATGAAAGGAACAAGATCGCATCGACTGGCATGGTCTATTGTATCGGTTCTGTTCATTGCGGGCGGGCTGTTCGTATCCTTGGCAATCTATGCGTCAAAACTGATCTGGCCGAACCCACAGAATTTCGCGCAAGAATTTGCTTCCGACAAATTAATCGCGGACCACTTGTCTGCTGCCGAACGGCCCAGTCCTATGTCGACCCCAAACAATCCGCCGCTTTCTTCCCATATCCCGGATTTGGTTGCCGCGCTCGACATGCTTGAGATGCCAAATTCCGGTGGCGATCCGCATCCAGCCATTACTTCTCAAGCTTCAGATACGCCGTTGCGCGCACCGACCGCATTGATTGACCCGCACAGTTTTGGGCCGCCCCTGATGCCAGGCAATGACACAGCCGATTTACTCCCTGTCCTCATCGCGCAGGCAACACCGTCTGAGGTGGGGGAACACGCCGAAGATGATGAGGCGGTATCGGTCTTCTCCATGGGGACACCGGTTGCAGACATCCCCGCCGACCCCTCGGACGATCCGTTCGCAGATTTGACTGCGTCAGTGGCCAGTGAATCCGTTCCAGCCATGGATGATGCCGAATATCAACTGGACATGCGGATTGCCGCCTTGGCCCAGCCGATTGACACGCCGATCCCACCTCCGCTTCCGGTTGAGGTATTTGCCTTGGCCAGCAACGCGCCCGAACCTTTGCCCGAGATTGTATTTGTCATGTCTGAACCTGACATTTGGCCACAAAGGGTCGACCAAGCTGCGGTGCAGTCCGTGTCGCAATCGCTGAGCACGCCGGACCTTGCCTCTGTCCCTGCGCCCTCACCCGCTGCGATTGTCCGCCAACAGTCACCGCAAAAATCGCCAACGCCAATGATCGCCCCGACGATACAGTTGGCCGCGGTTTCAGACGATCTGCACCTTCCGCCACCTTCGGCTGTTTCGCTTGAAAACGACGATGATCTGGTCCTTCAGATCGCAAAGGTTCTGGCCGCGGCGCCTCTTCCTTTGCCCGGCGCAGAGGACAGCGTTCGACCACTTTATGCACCAACCGCTTCCCCGCGCCCGCAGCAAAGACAGCGCATCGACCCGACGCCGCCACGTGCCGCAGATCAGATCGCCGAACCGTCACCCCCGTCAACCGTGCCGACAGTTGCCGTGGTCACGCCCGCATCAGCGCCCGTGACCGCGCCGACAAGGTCGGATGACGGGCGCGACCGGATGTCGGTTGTCGGAATATACGACACGGACACAGCCCCATGGGCGCTTCTGGAAACGAGTGACGGGCGCATTATCAAGGCCACCAAAGGCACCAGCTTTTACGGCATGCGGGTGGCCCGCATTCGCGGCAACAAGATCTGGATACGCGACGGCGGTATGGAAAAGGGTTTAACGACAGGTCAGGTTATCGTGCTGGACTAGTGGGTCACATGCCACATTACTCTTCGTTGCGCCGGTAAAAGTCAAACCGCTCGGCCTTGTAAACCAGCGTGTAGTTCTTCATTTCTTCTACAAATCGCGGATCGGCTTTCATGAAGGTCATCCAGGTAAACGGGTTCACCATAAAAATCGTGACGGCCCGATCTGAGACGATCAGATCAGGTTTGTGGTCGAGGATATCATTCAGGTTGTCTGTTCGATTACGCTCCACAATCGCTTGCAGATCTGCACAAAGCTCTGCTTCCTTTGCGCAATCGGTGTTCGCAAGCTTGTTAGTCGCACCGGGATACAGCCAATTGGCAGGATAGCGGCTGACCCAATCAATCCCCAGGCGCAGTGCGACGGGCGCACCGATATCCAATTGCATGGAACCGGCCATCATGCTGTCGATTGGCCCAAATTTCTGAGCAATATAGAGCACTTCGTCAGTTGTCTTGTTACGATACCTTCCACGCTCATACAGCCCGGCCATCAACAGCGCGCTGGCCAGGGATGTCAGGACGACGCCCAACGACAAGGTTCGTGCATTGATCAACCACCATGCACCCGCCAGCAATGAATATATGATGAATGGGACCAGTTGATATCCAAAGCCAGTGCTTTGCACGACGTAGCTGAACAAGGCCGCAGCCGCCGCCAAGGCAAATGTCGTGTCGCCGACATCCTGCCGTTTCGTGAAAACAAGCGGCATCATGATGATCAGACCCAGTATCTTCGGCGGTAACGAAATGACCAAGACACCCCAGAAGGTGTTCTTGTATGCCGCATAGACCTGTCCCGCCATCGGAACGATATCATCCAGGTATTCAGGATGCCAAGCGACGACAAGTGCCACATAGATCACGCCAATCGCGAGCATCAACAGATTGCGGAGATACAGAATGGGTGCAAACGATCGCGTGCGCCACATATCTCGAATCAGAAAAGCAATTGGAAAGACCAGAAAAAATGGCTTTATGCAGATCCCAATCGCGCCGAAAGCGCTGCTGGCCAATGACGGACCTTTCTCTGGGCGAACCAGATACCACATCAACCACGGGGACAGAAACAGCACCAATAGATGTTCGCGCTGCGCGATATTATTTGCTGCGCCTAAAACAAAGACCAATGCCATGAACGCGAAGAACACGGTGCGGCGCAGAGCGCTTATATCAACAGCACCGCGCAGAATGGCGCCGGACCACAACAAGCTGACGCCATACAGCAGTGCCACAAAGAAGTATTGACCGTTGGCGTCGCTGATCTTCAGGAAATCGGCGATCAGAATGGCCGGAATGGTCAGATAGAAGTTCAGGGGCGGGTTGACCTCGATCAGGTCGACGTAAAGCTGTGCACCACCGAGCATCTTGCGCGTCGCAACCAGGTACCACGCCGTATCGTGATTGGCCGGCCAGTTCCAATAGATGCCGATAAACAAGAACATTCCGCCAAGCGTGACAAAGACCATCTGCCAGGTCGGCAAAAATGGCGTACCACGATGCGAAAATACCCAAAATCTTAACGCCAGAAATGTGGCCAACGGTACCATCAGCGCGACCAACACCATCGCCAGATAGAAGCTGCCTTCTGTGAAGGTGCTGATCAGCCAGACAATGAAACTGCTGGCCGCCAAACCGGTCAGCGATACAAAAATGAATCTTGGCAAATGCTGCTTATGGTTTGGTTCAGCGGCGAATGTGAAGTTTGAGTGGCCGAAATACGAGATCAGTACCGAAGCACAAAACCCACTGAAATTGGACCACATTTCCGGCATGGAAAACAGTTTGTGGACGATGGTTGCCACGAGTACATGTGTGATCGTCGCCAATCCGCCGACGCCAATGAAACGAAGCAATTGGGCAAACAAGGGTCAGACCTTCTCAAGCACGGCGCCAAGCGACAGGCCAACCGGAAGAGGTATTCGCCCCAGCACAAACCGTTCTGCCCCGAATATCTGCCGCATCAACCTGTTCAGCCATCTGGGCGGCATACTATCGTCCGGCGCATCGCTTCCCGTGATCTTCTTGATAGCGCGTGCGGTGATGGCAAGCGGGAACAGCAATGTGTTGAAATAACTGCTATAGGTCACTTTCAAGCCCGCTTCTGCCGCGACCTTGGCCAGGCTGGTGCGGGTATAGCGACGATAATGGTGATGCGCTTCATCATGTTTGGACCACAGGAAGGGAAAGGCAGGTACGGTGACAAGCAGCTTGCCGCCGGGGCGCAGGTGGTGTGAAAGCGCGCGCAGCGATGCCACATCAGGCTCGACATGTTCCAGCACATCAAAAAGGCCGATCAGATCGTATTCCTGACCCTCGAACGGCACCTCATCCGGCAATGCCCCAAAGACGAGACCGAGACCCGATTTCCTGATCGCATCCGCGCGGGCGGTGTCATCAAACTCGAATCCATCGACTTTGCCAAATTGCTGAAGCAACGCCAAATTTCCGCCGCTTCCGCACCCGGCTTCCAGTATCCGAGCATCCGCCGGAAGATTGGTGCGACGGCGGATGAGCGTCTCGATCATATCCCGGCGTGCGACAAACCACCAATGATGCGCCTCCAACTCGTTCATACGCTCATAGACATCACGATCCATCTTGTTCCCCCTCGCCGGTGTCCAGCTGGATATATGAACGCACAATATAGAGCGGGCGCTGGCGCACTTCCGTATAGATGCGACCGACATATTCCCCGATAATCCCCAGTGCGAACATGTTCATGCCGCCGAAGGTCAGGATCAGAATGGCGGTCGACGCATAGCCGGGCGTGTCGACCCCGAACAAAAGGGTCCGGAAGAACAGGAAAGCGGAATAGAGCAACGAGGCCACCGCCATCGACAGGCCAACATAGGTCCATATTCTAAGCGGCGTGGTGGACGAGGCAAAAATCCCGTCGAGCGCCAGTTTCCACAGCTTCCAGTATGACCATTGGCTGCCACCCTCGGCGCGAGCGGGTCGATCATATTCGATCTCGGCCGTTTCAAATCCGACCCAACTGAAGATGGCCTTGTTGAAGCGTGACCGCTCTCCCATCGCGCAGATCGCATCCACCACTTCACGGTCCAGAAGGCGGAAATCGCCAACACCGCTGGGAATGGGATGATCGGCCAGCGTGTTGAACAGGCGATAGAACAGGCCCGCGCTGGTGCGCTTGGCCCATGTATCTGCATCACGTCGCGCGCGACGGGCATTGACTACCTTGGCCCCTTGCTGCCAATGCGCGATCATCTGCACGATCACCTCGGGCGGGTCTTGCAGGTCCACATCGATGGGGATCGCGACATCACCGCTTGCATGGTTCAGACCAGCAGACAAGGCGGCCTCTTTGCCGAAATTGCGCGACAAGTTCACCAGGGAAATCTCGGGCCACTCTTCTCGGCAGGTCATGATCGTCCGTTCGGTCGCGTCGCGGCTGCCATCATTGACAAACAGATATTCAATATCGAACGCATCCCGCAGCGAAACCAGCGCATCGGCTGTGCGTTCCAGAAAGACACGAATGCTATTTTCTTCGTTGAAGACAGGAATGATCAACGAGATCAGGGGCCGACCCTTTTGAACCGGGCCGCTGTCATCCAGCAGCATGTCGCGGCTTGATCCTGCCATACAAATTACGCCTCAAATAACTGCCCGCCACCGTGCGAGTGGCAGGCTTACTCTATTGGGGGCAGATTATGACAGCCCGGAGTCACGTGGCAAGCCGCACATCGGATTAAATGCAACTCTGCCCGCAAGCGCGGCGCTGACGCTACGTTTGTAGCGGTCACAGGGGGCCGCCAGCAGTCGATTCCTGGACTTTCTCGACAATCGCCTTGGCGGCTGTTTTTTGGTAGTTGGAGCCAGTCAAATTATCGCGGTCGGCACACACCCAGTTCCCCACTTTACGGGCTGACCGTATCAAGTCTTGACCCGGATCACTCTGCTGCGTGCTGCATCGCGGGGGGCAAGGCTGCATCAAGATCAGCCAGGATGTCCTCGATCTCTTCCAGCCCGACGGACAAGCGGATCAACCCGTCCGAGATACCATGCTCGGCGCGTTCCTCGGGCGTATAGGTCGAATGTGTCATCGAGGCTGGGTGCTGGATCAGCGATTCAGCATCGCCCAGAGAGACGGCACGCTGGACCATCGACAACCGGTTCATCATGGCAATTCCGCCGGCAAGTCCTCCTTCGACCTCGAACGCGATCATGGCGCCGGGTTGCGCCATCTGGCCATTGGCGACCGAATGTTGCGGGAAGCTTTCCAGCCCGGGAAAGTGAACGGTGCCAACGGCTGGATGGGCTTCCAGCCAGCGCGCGACCACCATAGCCGACGCACAGTGCCGGTCCATCCGAAGGGCCAAGGTTTTCAGACCGCGCAGGATCAGCATCGCGTTAAACGGGGCCATTACCGCACCGGTCATGTCTTTCATGCCCACAAGACGGATTTCGGTAATCTGCTCCAACGTGCCAACCACCAGTCCGGCCACAACGTCGCCATGGCCGCCCAGATACTTGGTGGCAGAGTGCAGCACGATGTCCGCGCCATGCTCAATCGGTCGGGTCAGGTAAGGTGTGGCATAGGTGTTGTCCACCACCACCGTCGCCCCTGCCCCATGGGCGATGTCCGACACGGCGGCAATATCCACCAGACGCATGTTCGGGTTGGCCGGGGTTTCGAAATACACCACGCGGGTCTTGTCACTGATCACATCACGCAGGTTTTCCGGGTCGCTCATATCCACATGGGTAATCGTTACGCCCCATTTCGTCAGCCCATGCTGCATGAAGGCGAAGGTGCAGCCGTAAAGCGTCTTGTCCACGATCACCTCGTCGCCCGGCGACAACAGAGTCCACAATGTTGCAGTAATCGCGCCCATGCCAGAGGACAAAGCCAACCCGGCCTCAGCCCCTTCCAACGTCGCGATGCGTTGCTCAAGCAAATCACAGGTCGGGTTCGAGATGCGCGAATATATGTGGCCGGGGCGCTCGCCCGCGAACATCTCTCCCCCGTGTTCGGCAGTTTCAAACGCGAAGGTCGAGGTCAGGTGAAGCGGCGGCGTCAGCGCGCCTTGGTTGTCCTGCGGTTCATAGGCGTGATGGATGGCGCGGGTGGCAAAACCGGATGTGGGGGACGAGGTCATGGCAAACTTCCTTTTCGAATCCTGCCCGTAGAATGACGCATCCAGGCTTTCAGAAGATTGCAAAACATGCCACGATAGCCTCACATATTAGCAGATTATGCCAAGGGAGGCGCGCTTGGACCAAAAAGATCGCCAGATCATCCGTGCCTTGCAGCAGAATGGGCGCATGACCAATCAGGATCTGGCCGAGGCCGTGAACCTGTCGCCATCCCCCTGCCTGCGGCGCTTGCGCAATCTTGAAACTTCTGGGGCCATTCGGGGTTTTTCCGTGGACGCCGATGCCGCCGCCTATGGCCTTCCGATCACGGTGTTCGTGCGCATCCGGCTGGAGCGTCACAACGCAGAAGACGTGCAGCATTTCGAACGGCGCATCCTGTCAATCGACGAGGTGTTGGAATGCCACGTGCTGACCGGCGCAACCGATTACCAACTGCGCGTGGTCGTGTCCGATCTGGAGGCGTATGAGGATTTCATCCGCAACCGCATCCACCCGATCGGTGGCATTGGATCAATCGACACCAGCTTCGTCTATGGCACAGTCAAGAAAACGGCGGTGTTTCCCCGGCTGGACTAACCCAGCGCTGCACGGTCATGTGGCGTGTCGAAGTCGATTACCGGCCCTTTCGGCACCACACCGCTGGGATTGATGGTCTCATGACTACCATAATAGTGGTTCTTGATATGCGTCATGTTGACCGTCGCTGCGATGCCCGTCTGTTGATACAGGTCGCGCAGATACCCCCACAGGTTCGGATAATCGACGATCCGGCGCAGGTTGCACTTGAAATGACCCACGTAGACAGGATCGAACCGCACGAGCGTCGTGAACAGGCGCCAGTCGGCCTCGGTAATTGTGGTTCCGGTCAGGTATCGCTGCGTGGCCAGCCGTTCTTCAAGACCGTCGAGCGTTTCAAACAGCGGCACGACCGCTTCTTCATACGCGTCCTGCGTGGTCGCGAAACCCGCCTTGTAGACACCGTTGTTGACGGTGTCATAGATCCGGTCATTCAGCGCGTCGATCTCATCGCGCAGCGGCGCGGGATGGAAATCACCACCTTTCGCCCCGACGCCATCGAAGGCCGAGTTGAACATGCGGATGATTTCCGAGCTTTCGTTGGACACGATGGTGCTGGTTTTCTTGTCCCACAGAACCGGCACCGTCACCCGGCCCGAATAATCGGCCTGTGCGGTGGTATAGATCTGGTGCAGGAACTCGGCGCCATTCACCGTGTCTGGTATCGCGCCGTCGACCGGATGAAAGGTCCAGCCATCCTGAGCCATGTGCCAGTGCACAACTGAAATCGGGATCATTTCCTCCAACCCTTTCAGGGCGCGGAAGATCAGCGTGCGATGTGCCCAAGGGCAGGCGAGCGAGACATAGAGGTGATAGCGATCCGGTTCCGCCTTGAACCCGGCTTTGCCGCTGGGGCCGGCCGATCCATCGGGAGTGATCCAGTTGCGAAACTGCGCGTCTTTCCGTTTGAAACGCCCGCCGCTGGATTTCGTATCATACCATTTATCGACCCATTTGCCGTCTTGCAGCAATCCCATGCCATGTTCCTTTGTGTTTGTGGACACATGATAAGTCTTACGCGAACGGCAACAAGGGTGGACCCGACAAAACTGAAAACCCTCAACACATGATGGGGTGGATCAACCCGCCAGAACCCGGCCAAGCGCGGCCTCCGCTTTGGGTTTCACCTCGGCCACGGCATCTCGTTTGACCGGGCCATAGCCGCGCATTTCAAGCGGGGCCGACAGAAAAGCAATCACGTCATCAATATTGTCCTCGGTGATCTTACCAGTCAGTTGCGCAAGGCCGTTTTCATACCAGCCGATCAACGCCACTTCTTCACGGCGCTCGGCGGTATAGCCAAACGGGTCGAACATGGTGCCGCGCAAGCGTTTCAACCGCGCCAGCCGGGTCAAAACCGGTGTCACCCACGGGCCGAAGGCCCGTTTGCGCGGCCGTCCCCGCGCGTCCTTTCCCAAGGGCAGCAGCGGCGGAGCGAAATGGTATTTGACCGAGAAACCGGGTTCAAACTCCTGTTCCAACTGCTGACCGAACCCCATTTGAGTGTGCAACCGTGCAACCTCGTATTCATCCTTATAGGCCATCAATTTGAACAGGCTTTTTGCCGCGATGGTCAACGCTTCGTCCCGCATCCTTTCGGGCAACCGCGCCGCAAACGCGGACAGCGTTTTGCAAAAACGGTCTGCGTAAGCCGCATCCTGATATCCGGTCAGGAAGTCCGCGCGCACCGCAATCAGATCCTCTGGCGTCGGGCCTTCGGCGGGTTTCGGATCGGTCAAAGCGACCCGATCCGGTACAGCGGCCAATACGCGGCCAAGATCAAAGGCACGGCAGTTTTCGGGTATCTTCACACCATTCAACCGAATGGCCTGTTTCAGCGTGGTTTCCGAGACCGGCACCAACCCCATTTGCCACGCATAACCCAGCATGATGACATTGGCATAAACGGCGTCACCCAAAAGGGTTTCGGCAGCATGGTTGGCATCAAGACCCGACACATTATCTGACCCGACTGCTGCCCTGACCGCTTGTTCACGCGCGTCGATCCGCAGGCTGGCGTCGCGCGACCGGACAAGATCGCCGGTCGGCATCTCTGCCCGGTTCAGCACAACCTTGCTACCAGGGCGATAATGCACGGACGCCTTGGGCGAGGACGACACGACCATATCGCAGCCAATCACCGCATCGGCCGAACCGGTATCAATCCGCACCTGATGCACTTGATCTGGCGACGCACCCAGCCGGATATAGCTGAGCACCGTGCCGAACTTCTGCGCAAACCCAGTGAAATCCAGCACGCTGGAGCCTTTGCCCTCCAAATGTGCGGCCATGGTGATCAGGGCGCCAACAGTCACGACGCCCGTGCCACCGACGCCCGTGACCAAAAGGTCATAAGGGTCGTCCATGTCCGGTAGCTTCGGCGGCTCCACATCGCCCAGCAACGCCGCCAGATCCAGCCCCGAGGTGTCCCGCTTGCGCCGGTTTGCACCTTCGATGGTCACGAAACTGGGACAGAATCCCTTCAGGCAGGACATATCCTTGTTACAACTGGATTGGTTGATTTTGCGCTTGCGACCAAACTCGGTTTCCAGCGGTTCGACACTCAGACAGTTGCTTTCGACCGAACAATCGCCGCAACCCTCGCAAACCAGCGGGTTGATATAGGGCACGGTTTTAGGGTCTTCCATCGTGCCACGTTTGCGGCGGCGGCGCTTTTCGGTGGCGCAGGCCTGTTCATAGACCAGCACCGTTACACCGGACGTGTCACGCAACTCGCGCTGCACCTGATCCATCTCGGACCGATCGTGGAAGGTCACGCCGCCCGGAAACTCGGCGCGGGTGAACTTCCCGATATCATCGGACACAAGTGCGATCCGCTGGACTCCTTCGGCACGGCAGGTCTGAATGATACCCGCCACGCTGACCGGCCCATCCACCGGCTGCCCACCGGTCATAGCCACCGCATCATTATAGAGGATCTTATAAGTGATGTTCGTGCCCGCCGCGATGGCCTGTCGGATCGCCAGCGAGCCTGAGTGATACCACGTGCCCTCGCCCAAATTTTGGAAGATGTGCTTGCCGCCATTGAAGCGAGACCGGGCGACCCATGGCACGCCCTCGCCCCCCATTTGTGCATAGCCGGTGGTGTTTCGGTCCATCCAGCTTGCCATAACGTGACAGCCGATGCCGGACGCCGCAACGCTGCCATCAGGAACCTTGGTCGAGGTGTTGTGCGGGCAGCCGGAGCAAAAATACGGCGTGCGGGTCGCGCCATCGGTCTTGAGGATGCACGGGGGCTGCGCCGTCAGCGCCTTGGCCCGCGCGGTGAAGTTTTCGCCGGAAAACACCTTGTCCAGACGGGCCGCCACGATAGGGACCAGCATAAGCGGGCTCAGCTCGCCCGTCCATGGGATCAGCGGCTCGCCCTGACTGTCGTATTTGCCCACCATACGGTTGGGTTTGGTGCCGGGCCAATCATAGAAATACTCCTTGAACTGGCTTTCGATAATGCCGCGCTTTTCCTCGACCACCAGCACCTCGGTCTTGCCACGCACAAAGCGCAGCGCATCACGGCGATCCAGCGGCCAGACCATCCCGATCTTGTAGATGTCGATGCCCAGCGCGCGGCATTTGGCCTGGTCCACGCCCAGCAGCCGCAGGGCTTCCATCAGGTCCAGATGGCCCTTGCCGGTGGTGACGAAACCGAAGGTCGCATCGGCGAGGTCGTAGATGGCTTTGTCAATCGGGTTGGCCTCGACAAAGGCGCGCACAGCGTTGAGCTTGTGACCGATCCGTGTCTCGATCTCGGGGCTGGGAAGATCAGCCAGCCGAACATGCAATCCACCGGGCGGCACCTCGATCTCGGGATACGTGAACTGACGATCCGGCAGCAGATCGACCGATTGACCGGATTCGACCGTTTCAGAAATGGCCTTGAACCCGACCCATGTGCCGCTGAACCGCGACAGCGCGATGCCGTATTCCCCAAAAGCCAGATATTCCGCCACAGAAGCCGGGTTCAGCGTCGGCATGAACCATGACATGAATGCCACGTCGGACTGATGCGGCATGGATGAGGACACACAGCCATGGTCATCCCCCGCCACGACCAGGACCCCGCCCTTCGGGGCCGATCCATAGGCGTTACCGTGTTTCAGCGCATCGCCCGACCGATCCACCCCCGGCCCTTTACCATACCACATGGAAAACACGCCCTCGACCTCGCAATCGGGGTCAAGGCTGGCCTGTTGCGCGCCGAGCACCGCCGTTGCACCAAGGTCTTCGTTTACGGCGGGCAGAAAGGTGATGTTGTGATCTGCCACCCGCTTGTTCTCGCGCCACAACTCAAGGTCCAGCCCGCCAAGGGGCGACCCGCGATAGCCGGATATGAAGCCCGCCGTGTTCAACCCCGCCGCCCGGTCGCGTTGCGCCTGATCCAGCATGATGCGCACCAACGCCTGCGTGCCGGTCAGAAAGACACGGCCCGTTTTGCGGGCGTAGCGATCTGCAAGTTGATAGGTTGAAAAGTCGGGGTCTTGGCGGGTCATGGCTGGCTCCACAGATTCCAGGTCAATATATTTCATCCCGCGTGGTGTTTCATACCTTTCAGCACCGGCTATAATGCGATAATTGGTAAGATTAACCGAAGGCAGGCAGCTATAATGATATTTTTACCATGAAGCTGGACAGCAAAGACCGTCGTATTCTGGATATGCTGCAACGCGACAGCACAATCTCGAACGCAGAGCTTGCCAATGCCGTGGGGATGTCAACCTCGGCCTGCTGGCGCAAGGTGCGTGCCTTGGAGGACGCGAAGATCATCGAACGCTACGGTGCCTATCTTAACCCCGCCAAGGCTGGGCTAAGTTTTCAGGCGATTGTGCACGTGCAACTGACCCGCCATGACCCCGACAAGGTCGAGGATTTCATTCATGCGGTGAACCGTCGCCCGGATGTGGTGGAATGCTTCGCCACCACGGGTCAGGCGGATTATCATCTTCGGGTGCTGTGTCGTGATCTGGTGGCCTTTAACGCGTTTCTGGAGGGGTTCCTGTTCAAACAGACTGCGGTGGAAAGCGCGCAGACCAATGTGGTGCTGCGCGATATCAAGAAACACTCACCCATTCCGGTGTGACCCAAGGGTCAGGCCGCCCTGACACCGGACACCGTGCGCCAACCCAGAAGCAAAATGCCAAGCGTCGCCACCCCGATCACCGACCAGTTCTGCGATGGCCAATTGGCGGCAATCACGCCAGACAAGGCCCAGATGATCGCAGCGGGATAGGCCCAGGCATCCGGTCGCAGCGCCTGCACGGAAAGCGCGGCGATCAGCACGACGACCAACATCACCAAGGCTGCGGTCTGATGGGATAAAATCTCGTAACCGCCCAGCACCACCCCGGTGCCCACGCCCGTCGCGGCGGTCAACCAACCGGCATAAAGCGCCACGGGCCGCAACTGCCACCACGGATCTTGGTTGCCCGCACGCAGCATCGACAAAATGGCAGTCACAGCCATCACGAATATCATCACCGTCGCCCAGACCGGCGAGGCATTGGCTGCCGCGATCCAGAAACAGCCCAACAGCAAGCTGATCGCCAGCGGGCGGCGCATCCGCTGCCAGTCCCTTTCCTGTGGCGCTTTCCAAAGGCCCCAAGCCGCCCCGACAATCAGCCACAGATAGATCAGCCCCCAGATCCCGAAGGCCCAGCCCGCGGGCTGCACGGGCCAAAAGGTTTCGACGCTGGGAAACTGGTCGGGCGAATACCCGGCGAAATTGCTGCTGAACCACGGGGACACCGCAAAAAGGACCGACAAAAGCAAAACGGCGATGGCCAAATAGGGGACTTGACGGGACATGAGACACTTTCTGTTTTGGCTGTTCTTCTGTGCTGATCAACGCAAATATCAGGGATTCGTTCCTTCAACCGGGCGCATTGTGGCGATCAGTTCAGCCACTTTCAGTCCATATTTACGCATCTCGGACTTGTTGATGATAACGCCATCCTTGGTCAGATACAGCCAGTCGGTGGCGCTGAGCGTGTGGCTGCCAGCCTCGGGTGGCAGAACAATCTTGTATCTGATCGACACGGTTGACCCGGACACAACGCCCTTCGCCTGACCTACGATGTCATCGGCGGTGGCGGTGAACCTGTTGCCTTCGCCCAGTTTCAAAAACCACTTCCGGTTCTGGGTGCGACCATTGGAATAGGTGAACGTCTCGGTCAATGTGCCCGTATCGCCGTCCCATTCCCCAACCATTTGGGCAACGAAGCTGTTGGACATCTTTCCGGTGGGTCCAAAGATCACCCCCTCGGACGTAAATGTGCCGGACAGATGCTCTTTCAACGAAAAAGCGGGGCTGGTTCCGGTATAGTCGTCCGGGCTTTGGGCGCGGAAGCTGAGCAGGACGGTCTTGGCAAACGTGGCAACCAGGATCAGAAGCAAAAATGCGGTTAAAAGTTTCATTGGGGTCCGTCCTCTGTTGGAAGCGCCAGCACAAGGCCGAAAGCGCAGAGTTTCAGGATGCTGGGCACAATGGCATAGGAGATATTGAGCGTGGTCAGGGCGCCCTCGCTGTTGGCCTGCCCGGGCTGGAAGCCTTGGCTTTCGAGCAGCGGCAAGACGGCAAATGCCGCCAGCGCCAACCCCAGCTTTCCTGCAAATGACCAGATGCCAAATGCGGCCGACGCGTTCAGCCCCGCTTTCGTCAACACGACGGAAAACATGGCGGGCAGAACCACCATATCCGCGCCCAGTGCCGCACCTGATGCCACGCAGATAAGCGCAAATCCCACAAGGCTGCCAGGGGCAAGAAACGCGGCCCCGATGAAGCCAAGGATCGCAAGCGGCATGGAAATGACCAGTGTCATTTTGGGGCCCACCCGACGGCTGAGCCGCGTCCAAATCGGCACGCTCAGCCCGGCGCTCAGGAAAAACAGGATCAACAATGGGCCCGCCTTGCCGGGCAATTGCAGCCGGTCTTCGACGAAGAACAGAAACAAGGTGGATGTCACCGCGACGGGCAGACTGTTGATCAATGCCAGCACCAGAAGGCGCAAGGCCCCGGCACCGATCAAACCGGAAAAGGACAGCCGTTCGCCCATGACCGGCGTGCGCCGCCAGATCGGAAAGCTGACCAACGCGACGGTCACGGCAACCACGCCCAAGAACCATCCAAAGGCGGGATAGCCCTGCCCGCTCGCCCCCAGGCCCTTAAACATCGCCGGTGCGATGGCGGCAACGATGACGCCCGCCAGCATCCCGGCTTCACGAAACCCGGCAAGGGTCATCAAGTCATCCGCATTCGTTGATTTCGCAAGCGTCGCACTGCGGCCATACAGCAGGATCATTCCCAGACTATAGGCCGAAAACAGAAAGATCAGAATCGCCAACAACCTGATCGCAACAGCCCCACCCGGTTCGAGTGAGAACAGGATGGGAAATCCGACGGCCAGCCCGGCGGCGGCCAGCATCGCAAACAGCGGCTGCGCCTTTGGCCAGTGGTCAATCGCCCACCCCAGCACAGGATCCTGCACCAGATCGACCAGCCGGATGAACAGCAAGATCACCCCGATCACACCCAGCTCAACACCCAGATTGACCGACGCAAACCGCGGCAAATGGATATACAACGGAATGCCAGCCGCGGCCAGCATCAGGGCATAAAGGCTGACGCGCGGATAGACCATCTAGTCCCCCGTCAGCCTTCGTGTGAACGATCTAGAACGCGTGTTATCACCCACAAATATCCCCATGAAGCGGGTTTTGATTTGCGGATAAGCCAATGTGCAGCTGCGTTGTCCATTGCGCCAGAACCCGATTTTGTCGGCCCCGTCAGAGATGGCCAGATAACGATCGCCTTTGGTCACAGCGTCGAAACAGCCGCTCAACTGCACCTCAAGCGGCAATGCCCCGCCGGTGCGTTTGAATTCGCGCATCGTGGCTTCGACCAGATCATATTGCGTCAGATCGCGCAGATAGGTCAGTTCGATCCCAAAATCCTGCCTCCAATCCAGCGCCGCACCACCAACAGTGAAAAGACGGGCTTGATACAGGGGCAGGCCAAGAAAGCGGAGCGTCGCCGTGCCGCGCACTTCTGCCCCCGGAAGAGCAGCGGCGGCAACATTGCTCTGCGCCAAAGCGGGTGTCGCGGCCATACTGGTCAGCGTCAGAAGAACGTTAAGCGCGTGCATGGGCCAGTTCCACCTGCACGACGTTGGTGTGTCCGATAGCGAAGGACGCGGCGCATATCTCTAGATAGTATTGCCAGTTGCGCAGGAACGTTTCGCCATAACCCATTTCGGCGATCTTGCGCTTCTGCGCGGTGAATCGTTCAGCCCAGATGCGGCAGGTCTTGGCGTAATCATGACCAAAGGCGAAGTTGTCCTGCACCTGCAAACCCGCCTGGCGCGCTTGGTCGTCGATCACGCTGTCCGACAACAGCATCCCGCCGGGGAAGACATACTGTCGGATATAGTCAGACGAAGCTTTATAGGTTTCAAAGAAGCTGTCCTTGACCGTAATCGCCTGCAATAAAACGCGTCCGCCTTCCGCAAGATTATCCTTAAGGACCGAGAAATAGCTCGGCCAGTATCGCGCACCCACGGCCTCGATCATTTCGATCGAGACGATATTGTCGTATTTGCCGTTGATGTCGCGATAGTCGCGCAGTTGAATATCAGCCCGCCCATCCAAACGGCATTCCGCATAGCTGTGCTGGTTGCGCGAGATCGTGACACCAGTCACATCGCGCCCTTGATGGGTTGCATGTTCTGCAAACCCGCCCCAGCCACAGCCGATTTCCAACACGCGTTCGCCGCCACCCAGCCGGGACAGGGCGCGCGCGTTTTTGCGCGTCTGCGCATCACTCAGGTCATCACTTCCATGGGCAAACAGGCCCGAGGAATAGGTCATGCCCTCGTCCAGCCATAGCTGATAAAACTCGTTGCCGACATCATAGTGCGACCGGATGTTCTTGCGCGACCCGCGACGGGAATTGGCGCGCAACATCGTATCGACCAGACGAAACTTTGCCCTGTTGAACACGCTGGCCTGATCATAGCTGCCAAGGTAATCCCGATTGCGCATGGCAACCGACATCAGTGTTTCAATTGACGGGGTGTCCCACATGCCCTGCACATAGGTTTCACCCAAACCGACCTGCCCATGCGCAGCCATGGCCGACACAGCGGCCCAATCATTGATCTGCATTTCTGCCGCCTGGCCTGTGGAGCCAAAGTGGTAGGTCGCTCCCTCTGGCGTGTGCAGGGTCAACTGCCCGTCGCGCAGTCGCTCACAGGTGGACAGGAATTCCGACTTCAGGGCTTTGTTCGTCAAATACAATGTCCGATCCTTTCACTAAGTGGTCTTGTTTGATCATCCGCACGATCCGCATCGCGCTGGCGATGCCGTCCTCATGAAACCCGTGCCGGTGATAAGCGCCGGCAAACCATGTACGGTTCATACCCTGCATCGCACGCAACTCTTGCTGCGCGCGCAGGGCAGCGTTGTCGAAGACAGGGTGGGCAAACTCTACCTCGTCATAAATTTTGTCCGCCGCTATGGGAGTAGAGGGATTCAGCGTGACGAAAAGCGGATCATCATCGGGGATGTTTTGCAGCTTGTTCATCCAATAGGTGACGCCAATCGCTCCGTCCTGGGACCGATAGGCCCAACTGGACCACGCCGCACGCCGCTTCGGCATCTGGCCAGCGTCGCAATGCAACACTGCCTTGTTCGGTTGATATCGGATGTGGCCCAGTGCGCTGGCTTCAAGTTCGGTCGCGCCATCGCCCAGCATCGCAAGTGCCTGATCGGAGTGGCAGGCAAGGATGATGTCATCATAACCCTTATCCTGGGGCTCGGCGGTTCGCACTGTGACACCGTATGGCATCCGCGCGACGCGGATGACTGGGGCACCAAGACGAATATCGACCTCACGCGTCCGCAGCGCAGCCTCCAGCCGGTTCACATATTCGATGCTGCCGCCTTTGACGGTCCACCATTGGTGCTCGCCCAACCCCGCCAGAAGCGCGTGGTTGCGGAAGAACTGCACAAGCGACCGGGCTGGAAACTGATCAACCTCCTTCAGGGGCGTCGACCAGATCGCACCACACATCGGCATCAGATAATTGTTGCGAAACCACTCTCCAAGGCCCAACTCGTCCACCAACTCGGCGATGGTCTTGTCGTCGTCGTTCGCGGCTGCCTCGGCATGTTTTCCGAACCGCAGGATATCCGCGATCATCTTGTAGAACTGGGGGCGCAGAAGGTTGCGTTTTTGCGCCGTAATACATCTCAGATTACTCAAACCATATTCCAACCAGCCATCGTCGATGCTCGCTCCAAAACTCATCTCGCTTTTGATAACCGGCACATCCAGCTCTCTAAACAGGCGCGTGAGATTTGGGTAGGTGACGTAATTGAACACAATGAAACCGGTATCGACTGGCTGATCGCCATGCTTGCCCGCCATGACCGTGCGGGCGTGCCCACCCAGACGGGGTGCAGCCTCATAGATCGTCACGTCATGGTGCGGTGACAGGTAATAGGCCGCGGACAGGCCGGAAATACCTCCGCCGACAATCGCAATCTTCCTACGCGGGCCGAGCTGTTGATCAAGCATTGACGCCTCTTTTTTCCAAACCACATGAATGGATTACGGAGCGCGGAACGACTTGGATCAGTAAGAACGACAGAAAATGTGCTTAACATGATTAAGCCGTTCAGTTTTTTGTGCCGCCAAGACAATAATCGTGATCCAGAAGCAACGATGGTGCGTAATCGAAACAAATGGTCGAACATGTCCAAGCCCACACGCTGCACGCAAGACGTGGCAAGCTGAAGAACGCCTTCACTTACGGCGTTGATTATGTGTTGTGTGATCTGGAAAAGGACCAAGCGCCAACCCTGCTCTCGCGCAATCACTTCAACCTCTGGTCGCTTTGGGACAAACACCATGGCGGCCCGCGCGGCGATGGGCGCGGTGTGGCATGGTTTCGCGACGAATTGAGCGCGCGCGGTTTGCCAGACGATGGTCTGGACCTGTGCCTGCTGACACAACCAAGCTTTCTTGGTTTTCACTTCAACCCGGTCAGTTTCTGGATCGCCACCAAGAACGGCACGCCCCGCGCATTCATCGCCGAGGTGAACAACACTTTCGGGCACCGTCACTGCTATTTCTGCGCCCATGATGATTTCCGGCCCATCGAAAAGCGTGATGCGATCTTTGCCGAAAAGCTGATGCACGTATCCCCCTTCCAGAAGGTCGAGGGCCAGTATCGGTTTAACTTTGGCATGACCGAGGGGCAATTCGACATCCGTATTCTGTATGAAAACGGGGATGACGGTGTATTGGCCACGCTGGCCGGCGACCGGAGGCCAGCCACCAACCGATCGCTGGCTTGGGCTGCTGTGCGTCGCCCGTTTGGCGCGCTGCGCGTTGTGGCACTGATCTATTGGCAGGCCTTGATCCTGTATCTCAAGTGCGCTCCCTTCCTGCGCAAACCCGCCCCGCCCGAGCCTCTGATCTCTGACAGCAAGACGTATCGAGGCACCGAGTGATGATTGATTTCAAGGGTAAAACCTATTGGTTGATCGGCGCGAGCGAAGGTCTTGGCCGCGCATTGGCGCATGATCTGGACACGGACGGGGCCAGGCTGGTGTTGTCCGCGCGCAGCCAAGATCGCCTGCAACAGCTGGCCGATGAGTTGACCGACGCCCGTGTTGTTCCGATCGACGTGACGGACCCGAAAATGGTGCAGAGCGCGGTCGAACAGGTCGGTGAGGTTGATGGCGTTGTCTATATCGCAGGCGCTTATGACCCGGTGCGCGCCACCGAATGGGACAGCAAATCTGCGATGATGATGTGCAACGTCAACTTCATCGGCGCGATGCATGTGCTGGGGCATATGGTGCCTGCGCTGGTCGCGAAAGGACGGGGGGACATCACCCTGATCGGATCGCTGGCAGGCTATCGCGGCCTGCCTGCGTCCGTCGGATACAGCGCTAGCAAAGCCGCCCTTGTCAGCCTGGCCGAGACCTTGCGGTTTGATCTGAAAGACACCGGCGTCGTGGTCAGGGTCGTCAATCCGGGTTTCATCGAGACCCGCCTGACGCAGAAGAACACGTTCAAGATGCCGATGCTGATGACGCCCGAGGAAGCTGCGAAACATGTGCTGAAAGCAATGCGGACAACGCGGTTCCGCACCGATTTCCCAGCCCCTTTTTCCTGGGGCATTCGTCTGTTGGAGTATCTTCCCGACCTCGTCGTCTATCGCGGGAAATAGTTGCGCGCCACATCGGCCTGACCAAGAAGGTAGTGCCGCCCAAACCGGGTAACATTTTCGTCGGTAACGTGTTTTTTTGAGGCTTACCGACTGGTTGCAGGCAGGACGCGCACCCGGCAACAGGAGTTTGCCGATCACGTGGATCATGCCGGCCGTCAGTTTGCGGTCATCAACGTGATACAGCAGAATATCCGTCAGCCTACCCCTGTTCTCAGGCTTTAGCAGGGTTTCGACCGTGACGACCGCGACGAGGGTCGAGAAGCGATCGTCTGCGGCAGCAATTTCGACGATAGTATCCGCGTGTGCGGCGTTTGCGGCAAGGGTCATTGCAAGCGCAGCAGCGGTGGTTATGAACAACGATTTCTTAAGTTGATCTCTTTGTTGGCTGGCAAAATGTCCGTTGGTTAACTCGTACCTATGACAGGATTACGGGTGGCCTGCACCTGCGGTTCACCGTATTTTGGAAGATCACACAAACGTCAGCAATATTCCTCCAACCGCTTGA
This sequence comes from Aliiroseovarius sp. B-4, assembly GCF_056857795.1. Classification (NCBI taxonomy): domain Bacteria; kingdom Pseudomonadati; phylum Pseudomonadota; class Alphaproteobacteria; order Rhodobacterales; family Paracoccaceae; genus Aliiroseovarius; species Aliiroseovarius sp. B-4. The sequence goes on along the minus strand of NZ_JBSXNV010000042.1, from coordinate 165,286 downwards.
TAAAAAAAGGATCCAGAGGATCAATGCTGGTTCCGTTTCGTCAAACTGGTGGTGGTGAGGTGACTTAAATCCGAAACAGCGGCTGCAACAGGCGTGGCACGAAAGCGTTGAACCGTAACGGTGCATCTGTGGCGGCAAGGCAGATACATGGGTCGCCGGGATCGGCAATTGGCGTATGTTCAAGATCTTCATTCGCGATCTCGATGTCACCAACGCCGAAGCGACCCGTGTCGTCACTGAAACTGCCCTGAAGCACCAGCGTCATTTCAAGCCCGTTATGCCCGTGATCGGGCACGGCCTGCCCGCCGGGGATGTAAAGCAAGCGGACCGATCCTTGCTTGTCTTGCGACAAGATCGACTGGCGCACCCCCATGCCAAGGGATTTCCACTTCGGCTCCTGCCCTTTCAATGCCGCGACCACCGGGCCAGGATAAATCCCGCGGCGGGTATATACCGGCTCGGATTTTACCGGCGCATCCAGTTGCGCCATAAGATCGGCCTTCATATTTCCCGAGACTGCCACACGCTCGGTCACTTCCAGCAACGCTCCACCCATGGTCTGATGGGCTTCCAGCGATGCGCGGCACTGCACGCACAGTGACACATGGCTGGCAACGGCCACCGCATAGTGATGCTGCAAGCTGCCCGAGGCATAGGCGGCCAGAATGGCATCGGGGATATGATGGGTGATTGCGGTCATTCGCGCAGTCCCTTCAGTTCGTGTCTCAACCGCTCCAAGCCAAGTCGGATGCGGGATTTGATTGTTCCAAGTGGCAGGCCGGTCTGGTCGCTGATCTCTTGATGGGTCAACTCGCCCAGATAGGCCTTTTCGATCATTTCTCGCTGCTCTGGCCGCAGCGATGACAGAGCAATTTTCAGTTTTCCAGCCTCCTGCTCGACCGCAAGGATCTGGCTGGCATCTGGTTCGGCTCCGGGGTCTTCAGCCAGTTCGTCCGGCACCGGGCGACTTTCCTTGCGCATGATGTCGATGTGCCGGTTGCGGGCGATCTGATAGATCCAGGCCGACACCTGCGCCCGGTGGGGATCGAACATCGACGCCTTGCGCCAAACAGTCAGCATGACATCTTGCACGATCTCTTCGGCTTGCGGTGCCGAACACCCCGTCCGCATGATGAACCCTTTCAGACGCGGTGCGAAGTGATCAAATAGCGCGCAAAACGCGTCTCGATCCTGCTTGTCCCGAACGGCGAGCATCCAGATGGTTTGCTCTGAAATTTCGGTCTTGGTATGCGGCACCGGTTTTCCTTCAAGACGACGCACTGGTGGCGCAGGGGGCCGGGTGCTCGGGTGGTCAAGGGTCAGTGTCAACATAACCTCAATACGAGGCGCTTTGTAAACTGGATCACTTCGAACGACATTTTTCGCCGCCCGTTTTTTCCCTATCGACGCGACACCCGATGGAACAGATGGGTAAAGGTGGCCGCCCCCAGAATGGGGATCAGTAAGTTCACCAATGGGATCGACAGCGGTATTGCCATCAGTGTGCCCGCCAGCCAGATTTGCAGGTTGTTGCGCGACCGCAAACGGTTTGCTTCCGCCCGCCCCACACGGCGCATGGCCGCAAGCTGGAAATACTCGCGCCCCAGAAGATAGCCATTCACCGCCCAGAACAAAATGGGCGCAAGCGGACCGACAAAGAAAAACAAGATCAGGGCAATCAGGTTAACCCCGAGAATGACGCCCAGAAAGCCAAGGCTGTCGCGGATGGTTTCGACCATCGGGACATCTGGCGCAGGCGGCAATTCGGGATAATGCCGCGCCTCGACCGCGTCGGCCACATCGTCCAGAAAGATGCCGGTGAAGGCACCCGCCACGGGCACCATCAACACAACCGACAGGACGATCATAAGCAAAAACGACGCCCACCACGCAAGGCCGTCCACCCAGGACACATCGCCGATAAAGGGGAGCGACAGCGTATCAGGCACCAAAAAACCGACAAGCCATGTCATCGCGACCGTTACAGCAATCAAAAGGCCGATGGTCAGCGCCAGACCTTTCATCAGAACGCTGCGAAACCGCGGATCGCTCATCTGTCCGACCGAGCGGAAAAAATCGTCCAGGATCATGTTTCAACCCACGTTGTGATCGCTGCAACATCCGGGCGGGGCCGTTCAGGCGGCGCGCTTGTTTCGGTGCCGATATGGATGATTCCCGCCACCATTTCGTGATCCCCCAGCCCCAATCCGTCACGCATGAATTGCCGATCATGGCTGGCCCAACCGGTCAGCCAATTTGCCCCCCAGCCCGAGGCCAACGCGGCATTTAACAGCGACAGACAGACCGCTCCGGCGGACAGGGTCTGTTCGATCTGTGGAACTTTGGGCGAGTCGACGGGTGATGACACCACCACCACAGCCAGCGGGCTGTCGGCGAACGCCGATTGCGCTTTGGTGATCTGTTCCGGTGGCTCACCCAGCGCCACACCCCGTTCGCCGACCAATTCCGCCAGCCGAGCCATGGCCCCGCGTTCCAGCACGATAAACCGCCATGGCTCCAGTTTTCCATGGTCCGGACTGCGCGCCGCAGCGGTCAAAACAGGGTCAAGCGCAGTGCGATCAGGGGCCGGTCCGGTCAGGGTCTTGGCGGGACGCGAACGGCGGGTCAGCAGGAAATCCAGCGCAGCTTGATTGCGGTCAGGCATGGTTCTGTCCTCGGTCTGGCAAAAGGCAGGCTTGGCCGCGAACGCGGCTGGCTTGGTGCACATGTCGGGTGTCGGGTGGTTCCCGTCAAGATGTTACATCACTTAACATCAAAAAAATCTTGCAACCCGGCAATCAGATCGGAATACACGCCCAGCATATGCGTGTTGGGCTGGCGGGCAGCGAATGTTTCTGCCAGCGGATCGGGGGCGTGGATCTTCGCGCCGGACATTTCTTCAAGCACCGCGTGACCGCAGAAGGGCACGTAGACCTCGGAATATCCGCCCTCATGCGCCATCATCAGGCGTCCATTACACAGATCATTTGCCAAATCCATGACCATGCGGGTCATTCGCCGGAACGTGTCCGCCGTCGCAAGCATGCAGGACAGCGGATCAATCAGCGCCGCGTCATAGCCACACGCGATCACAATTACCTCCGGTTCATGGGCACGGATGGCAGGTATCACCAGCCGCTCCATCGCTTCAAGATAAGTGGCGTGCCCTGCCCCCGGCGGCAGTGGAATGTTCATGTTCGCGCCCAGCCCATCCCCCTCACCGCGCATATCAGCATCGCCCGTGTCAGTCGGATAGTTGCGTTCCTGATGGATCGAGATGGTAAGGACTTCGGGGTCTTCGATAAAGATCGCTTCGGTCCCGTTGCCGTGATGCACGTCCCAATCCAGCACCACGAAACGTCTGGCCAACCCGTTGGCCCGCGCGCTGCGGATCGCAACAGCAAGGTTGGCAAGCAGGCAGAAACCGTTGGGAAACTCCGGCAGGCAATGATGCCCTGGCGGGCGCGACAGAGCATAAGCGTTGTCCACTTCACCCCGCAGAACGGCCTCAAGCGCCGCAACGGACAATCCTGCGGACAGGCATGCGATTTCATAGCCACCCTGCCCGAACGGTGTGCGCAGGCCAAGTTCGCCGCCGCCCGCATCAGACACCCGCTTGAACTTGTCCAGAAACAAGGTCGGATGGACCCGCGCCAACATCTCGCGCGTAGCTTCGGGTGCTGATTGGGCGTGAAGCGCAGCGGTCAGGCCGGTTACATCCATCAGGTTCTTCAAGCGTCGTTTGGTTTCGGGGTTTTCGGGCAGTCCACCTGCCGCAAGGGGCTGCACCAGCCCGCCCACGGGCAGATTGCCCGCATAGTTGCCGCCAGAATGCCAAAAGCATTTCTCGTCCCAGAAAAAGCCGGTTTTCGCCATGCCAGTCTCCCTTACTTGAAGCAGAGTGACCCAGTGTGCTTGCATCGTCCAGCCCCACACGACAGGATTACGCCATGAAGAAAGGCGACCTGTCATATCTGGCCAAACCGGGCGCGCTGCTGTCGGTGCGTGTCACACCCAAGGCCGCGCGCAATCAAGTTGAAGAACGGGACGGTCAGATTCGCGTCTCGGTCACAACCGTCCCAGAGGATGGCAAGGCGACGAAAGCCGTCATCAAGCTGTTGGCACAGGTGCTGGGGATCGCGACATCGCGCCTTGTTCTGATCCAAGGCGCGAGATCCCGGGACAAAGTGTTTCGGATTGATTAACCCTGATCACCCACACGCGGAATGGACGACGCGGCATAAGATCCCTCGTTTGGGTCATCATAGCCACCCCCACCCAACGGATCGGGGCCATATTTGTTGGCGCCATTCGTGCCCTTGCTGGCATACCAGACGATAAGGATGATGATACCGATCAGCGGGATCAGGGCCAGCCAATACCACCAACCGCTGCGATCTGTGTCATGCAGCCTGCGCACCGCCACCGAGATCATGGGCAGCAAGGTCGCCAAGCCAAACAGCCCGGACAATATCGGGGTGGAGGTTTGCGCTTCGAATCCGCCTTCCATGGTTGTCACGGTTCCGAACAGGAAGCTGTCAAAAATGCCAAGAATGATCTGCCCGGCAAAAACAAAAAGCGCAAAGAACCAGAACTCTGACCTTTGGGCGCGCCCGCTGAATGTAACGTATTTCGAAAAACACGCCCGAATTGATTCCATAAAGCTCATGATCTGTCCCCTGTGCAGGTTACTTCTTGCCGCCGATACGGGGTTCGTCCCCGGCGATCAGTCGTTCGATGTTTGCGCGATGACGCAGGAAAATCAACAACGCAAGCGCGATCGACAGAACCACGTAACTCGGAAAGCCCAGCAACATCGCCCAAATCGGCGACAAGGCAGCCGCCGCCAAGGCGGCAAGCGACGAGACGCGGAACAACAGGGCGACCACAAGCCAAGTGATACAGGCGGTCAGCCCGACCGGCCAGGCCAGCGCCAACATCGTACCAAGCCAAGTGGCAACCCCCTTGCCACCGTTGAAACCCAGAAATATGGGGAAACAATGGCCCAGAAAGGCCGCGAACCCGGCGATTTGGGCAGCGTCATCCGCAAACAGCGCCCGTGCAATCAACACCGCCGCCGCCCCTTTTCCAGCATCACCCAGCAAGGTAAGCAAGGCAGCAGGCTTATTCCCGGTGCGCAGCACGTTGGTTGCGCCGATGTTGCCTGATCCGATTTGACGCAGATCGCCCAGTCCAAACAGACGCGCCATGACGATGCCGAAAGGGATCGAGCCGAGAAGATAGCCCACGGCCGCGACCGCCACGAGCACGGGCAGTTGGGTGAGCAACTCAGGCATCGACGCCCCCAAATACGCGTTCGCCACCGACCCATGTGCCAAGCACCCGCCCCTCCATCCGCGCGCCGTCAAATGGCGTGTTCTTGGATTTCGAGTTCAGCTTGAACCTGTCCAGCACGAAGGGCGCATCGGGGTCAAAGAGAACCAGATCAGCAGGGGCACCCACGGACAGCTCGCCACCCGGCAGGCTGAAACGACGCGCAGGGTTCAGGGACAGCGCACACCAGAGTGTCGGCAGGTCAATCAATCCAGCATGGACCAACCGCATGGCTGCGGGCAGAAGCGTTTCCAAGGCCACTGCGCCCGAGGCCGCTTCTTCAAACGGCAGGCGTTTGCTTTCCTCGTCCTGCGGCGTGTGCATGGACGAGATGACGTCAATCAGACCCATCGCCACGGCTTCGGCCATCGCCAGCCGGTCTTCTTCGGATCGCAGAGGTGGTTTGACCTTGAAGAAGGTGCGATAGTCGCCCACGTCCAACTCGTTCAGCGTCAGGTGGTGGATGTTGACACCGGCGGTCACGTCCAGCCCGGCGGCTTTGGCACGCTCCAAAGCAGGCAGCGCATGGGCGGTGGACAGGTTATCGGCGTGGTAGGAGACGCCGGTCATTTCGACCAAGGCCAGATCACGTTCCAGCCCCATCCGCTCGGCCATGGGGTTGACGGCGGGCAAACCGCGCAACGACGCGAACTTGCCCGAGGTCACAGCGGCCCCCTTGGACATGTTCGGGTCTTGGGGGTGGCCGATGATCAATGCGCCAAGACTGCGCGCATAAGTCATGGCGCGGGAATACACCTTGTTGTCGGTGACGACATGATCGCAATCGGTGAAGGCGACAGCACCGGCGTCCAGCATGAAGCCCATTTCAACCATCTCGCGGCCTGCGCGTCCCTTGGTCAGTGCGGCCATGGAATGCACGTTGACGGGTGCAGCCTGCGAAGCCCGCCGCGCCACGAATGCCAGCGCTTCAGGGGTGTCCACGGCCGGTGTCGTATCCGGGCGAATGACCATTGTCGTGACTCCGCCCGCCGCCGCCGCCAGCCCCGCACTGCGAAAACTCTCCTTGTGGCGTTCCCCCGGCTCACCGATCTTTACGCCGATATCGACAATGCCGGGGGCAAGACATTTTCCGCCACAGTCGAACACCTCGCCGTTTTCCCCATCATTTACACCGGTGATCAAGCCATCCTCGATGGTCAGACAGCCCAGCGCGTCAGTGCCAGTATCAGGATCAATCAGGCGCGCATTGGTGAAAGTCGTTGTCATGCAGTGTCCCCCATCACCCCGCGTGCGCGGTCAATCGCGGCTTGAGTGGCCTTGGTGTCGGCCTGATATTTCAACATGTACTTGTCGCCGGTCCGCGTCACCACCTGAGCGGCCGAGAAGATGACATTCACCTTTTGAACATTGCCCAGAAGGATCGTCCGATTGCCCGGCCCGATCAACCGCCGGTTGGTCAGATACCACGTAAATCCCAACTGCTCGCGGGCGACATAGAGCCCCCGCACAGCGATGGCTGCGACGGCCCCGACAACACCGGTCCAGGCATGGGGATTGCCCAGATAGATCAGGATGCCTGACATCAGCACCGACCCCAGCGCAGCCAGCAGAACATGTTCTTTGACATAGGTGGTCAGGTTGCCGGAAAAACTTTCGATCAGGCGCTCGCCCGGCTCAAGCTCGGGGCCGGTCTGATTTTCCAAACGGGGTTCCAATTCGAAGTCATGATCAGACATAGACATCCTCGGGTTGGGCGGCACGTTCGGCACGCAGGTTCCGGGCCAGAAGGTCCATGGCCGCCATGCGCACGGCAACCCCCATTTCGACCTGTTCCTGAATGACAGACCGGTTGATGTCGTCGGCGATTGTGCCGTCAATTTCGACCCCCCGGTTCATGGGGCCGGGATGCATGACAATCGCATCGGGCCTGGCATGGGCCAGCTTCTCGGCGTCCAGACCAAAGCGGTGATAGTATTCACGCTCGGACGGGATGAAGCCGCCGTCCATCCGTTCACGCTGTAGGCGCAACATCATGACCACGTCGGCGTCTCTCAGACCTTCCTCCATGTCGCCATAAACCTCGACCCCGAACTGGTCGATTTGCGAGGGCATCAGCGTGGGCGGACCGACAAGGCGCACGCGGTTCTCCATCTTGCCCAGAAGGATAAGGTTGGATCGCGCCACCCGGCTGTGGGCGATGTCGCCACAGATTGCAATGGTCAGGCGATGCAGCCGTCCCTTTTCGCGCCGGATCGTCAGCGCATCCAGCAACGCCTGCGTCGGGTGTTCGTGCTTGCCGTCACCTGCGTTCAAGACTGCGCAATTCACCTTGTCAGCCAACAGGTTCACCGCACCCGAATGGGGGTGACGCACGACCAGCAGGTCGGGGTGCATCGCGTTCAGCGTCAGCGCCGTATCAATCAACGTCTCGCCCTTTTTGATCGACGACGCCTGCATTGCCATGTTCATCACATCCGCGCCCAGACGCTTGCCCGCTATCTCGAACGAGGCCTGTGTGCGGGTCGAGTTTTCGAAGAACATGTTGATCTGGGTAAGACCCGCCAAAACGTCCGAGCGTTTCTGCGTCGAGCGGTTCAGATCCACATAGCTGTCGGCCAGATCGAGAACGGTTTTTATCTCTTCCGGGCGAAGCTGTTCGATGCCCAGAAGATGGCGCTGGCGGAATGTCATACGGGCCTCCGTCCTGTTTCCATGCGCTTATAGGATCGGGCGGGCGTCGCGTCCATCCCCTGCGCGCCGGAATGCATATCGCCCCGTTTACCTTCCCCGCGCCCGGACATAGGCTGTGAGCCATGGAATCGGCACAAGACTGGCACAGCGCAAAAGCGCTTCTGGAATGGTATATCGAACTGGGTGCGGTGGACGCGATCAGCGATACGCCTGTGGACCGCTACGCGCTTGAACCGACCTTGCCGAAACCCCGCATGGCAGCACCGGACGGATCGACCCCCGTCACCGCGGCAAAACCGCCCGCCGCCCCGCGGCGCGACCATGTCGCGTCGGCGAAACAAGCGGCGGCAGCGGTCAAAGATCTGGACGCGCTGCGGGGCGCCATCGAAGCGTTCGATGGCTGCGAGATGAAACGCGGCGCACGGAACACGGTGATTGCCGATGGAAACCCCGCCGCGCGTGTGATGATCATCGGCGAGGCCCCCGGACGGGACGAGGACATTGCAGGAAAACCCTTTGTCGGGCGCGCAGGCCAGCTTCTGGACAAGATGTTCGCCGCCATCGGTATGGGGCGCGACGCGCCGCTGTCGAAAGACGCGATTTACATCACCAACGTGATGCCATGGCGCCCGCCCAACAACCGTGACCCCAGCCCTGACGAAATTGCGATGATGGTCCCATTTGTGGAACGCCACGTCCAACTGGTGGCCCCTGATGTGCTTGTCTTGATGGGCAACACACCGTGTCAGGCAGTGTTGGGGCGTAAAGGTATCATGCGTATGCGCGGCAGGTGGGAGGAGGCATGGAGCAAACCCGTAATGCCAATGACCCACCCCGCCTATCTGTTGCGCACGCCCGCCGCCAAACGTGAAGCGTGGGCCGATCTTTTGTCCATTCAGGCAAAACTCCGGGACCTGGCATGAAAGACCTGGCATGAAAATCCTCGCCTTTTCAGACCTGCACCTGAGCAACCTTGCGGCAAGAAACCTGTTGGATGCCGCAAGCGACGCCGATCTGATCCTTGGCGTCGGCGATTATGCGCATCGGCGCGACGGGCTGGTGGACTATGTCGCCCCATTCGCCGATTGGGGCACACGTGCCGTGTTCGTGCCCGGCAACAACGAAACGGAAACCGAGCTTCGCGCCGCATTCACGGGAAGCGACGTGACGATATTGCACGGCGAAACCGCAACGATTGGCGGTTTGACCATCGCTGGTATCGGCGCGGCCATCCCACCACCGCCCGCGATCCCCTGGCGTTCGTTCGACCTGACCGAGGACGAAGCCCGGTCGATGCTGACACCCATCACAGGTGCCGATATCCTGATCTCGCACTCGCCACCCAAAGGTGTGGCGGATCAGCATTCCGAACTGGGGTCGCTTGGTTCGCACGCCGTGCTGGAGGCGGTGACGCGACTGGCACCCAAATGGGTGCTGTGCGGTCACATTCACGATGCGTGGGGCGCGCGCGGCCAGATCGGGGCATCGAAGGTCATGAACCTCGGCCCGACGCCCAACTGGATTACACTCAACTAGGATCATCCCATGTCCCACATCACACCCGCCCAAGCCGCCACGCGTGATTTCATTCCGGTGCGGATCGCCATCCTGACGGTTTCCGATACCCGCAAGATGGAGCAGGATCGATCTGGCGACGCGCTGGCAACGCGTTTGGAACAAGCGGGCCACATTCTGGCGGACCGTAAGATCTGCCCCGATGAACGCGACCAGATCGCGGATCAACTGCGCGCCTGGTCACTGGACCCTGACATTGATGTAGTCATCTCGACCGGTGGCACCGGGCTGACGGGGCGCGATGTCTCGGTTGAGGCGCATCGCGATGTCTATGAAAAGGAAATCGAGGCGTTTTCGACTGTGTTCACAATCATCTCGATGAACAAGATCGGAACATCTGCGGTGCAAAGCCGCGCCACAGGTGGCGTTGCCAATGGAACTTACCTGTTTGCACTGCCCGGAAGCACCGGTGCCTGCAAGGACGCGTGGGACGACATTTTGGTGCATCAGCTGGATTATCGTCACATGCCGTGCAATTTCGTCGAAATTTTTCCGCGATTGGACGAACATAAGCGACGGAAATGATCTTCTCGTTCGTTTGAAGCTTACTAGATATGCACACCGTCGACGTGCCGAAACTGTGACTACGCGCCACTTGCCTGTAAAGGCAGAGCAGGACAGGATGTTTTGGCGATCAGTGGAGTAGTAACATGCGATTTTTGGGCCGCAGCCTGACCGGATTGTTCCTTCTGGCCTTAACCGTCGGGTTGCTTGCGTTGGCTGCCGGCATGGTAACTTCAGCCTTCAAGGCTCGGGCTGAACGCGACAGCGCAGAACCGAGCGCGAGCGAGCGGGTGTTTTCGGCCAATGTCATGACGGTCACGGCGCAAACCATAGCGCCAAAGTTAACCGCCTATGGCGAGCTGTCATCGCGGCGCGCACTGGACGTGCGCGCCCTGACCGGGGGCACCGTGACCGAGATCGCACCGAATTTCGAAACCGGCGGGGCGGTGCGCGAAGGCGATCCGCTTCTGCGGATTGATCCGACGGATTTCGAATTTGCGCTGGAACTGGCAAAAACCGACGTGTCACAGGCCGAAGCAGAGCTGCGGGACGCACGCGCGGCACTGGAACTGGCGCGGGACGATCTGGACAATGCCACACGGCAGGCCGATCTGCGCGAAGCCGCCCTGACCCGACAGCGCGATCTGGTCGAACGTGGCGTGGGCACTGAAGCGGCGGTTGAAACGGCAGCACTTGCGGCATCGGCTGCACAGCAGGCGGTGCTGGGCAAGCGTCAATCGGTGATCACGGCGCAGGCCCGCGTCTCGACCGCAGAGGCGGCCTTGCGACGCAGCGAAATCCAGCTGGACGAAGCCGAGCGGCGTCTTGAAGAAACACAGATTACGGCAGAAATCAGCGGCATTCTGACGGACGTCACAGTGTTGCGCGGCGGAGTCGTAGCCGCGAACGAAAAGATCGGGCGCATCATTGACCCTTCAGCACTTGAGGTTCGGTTCCGTGTCTCGGCGGCCCAGTATGCGCGCCTGCTTGGGGCCGATGGTCGGTTGGCAAACACTGATGTAACCGTCCGGCTGGCGGCCGCTGGCCTGAACCTGACCGCAACCGGACGGATTGACCGCGAAAGCGCGGATGTCGGCGATGGCCAGACCGGACGCCAGATATTTGCCACGCTTGAACCCTCGCCCGGTATGCGACCGGGCGACTTTGTCACCGTTATCGTGGCCGAACCTGCCTTGCCGGACACTGTCCTGATGCCGGCATCGGCGCTGAGCGCCCAGAACGAGGTTCTGGTATTGGGGCCAGAGGATCGCCTGAGCAGCGCGAAGGTCGAGCTTTTGCGCCGTCAGGACAATGACGTCATCGTGCGCGCGACGGCGCTTGAGGGGCAGGAAATCGTGGTCGAACGCACCCCCGCGTTGGGGGCTGGCATCCGTGTCCGTCCCGTCCGTTCAGGCGAAGGCATTGCACCCGAGCCTCAGGCCGAGATGGTCACGCTTGCCCCCGAACGGGTCGCACTTCTGCGCAGCTTTGTGGAAAGCAATGACCGGATGCCCGAAGATGCACGGGAACGCATTCTGGCCCAATTGGATACTGGCATCCTGCCCGCAGACACGCTTGCGCGGCTGGAACAGCGGATGGGACACTAGATAATGGGGCGCGATCTGAACCTTCTGTCTTATTTCACGCGCCACGCCACAGTGGCGAACCTTCTTCTGGTGGTGCTGATCGCCCTTGGCCTGTTCGCCTACCCCCGGATGCGGGCGCAGTTCTTTCCCGATGTGGTGATCGAAAGCGTCTCGGTGCAGACCACGTGGCAGGGCGCCGGTGCCGAAGACGTGGACGAGGCGATTGTGCAGGTCATGGAACCCGCCCTTCTGGCGGTCGAAGGCGTGGAAAGCGTCAGCTCACGATCCTTCGAAGGCAGCGCCAGTATCACGCTGGAGTTTGAACCCGGCTGGGATGTCGCCCGTGCGGCCGATGATGTGCAAACCGCCGTGGATGAACTGTCAGACTTGCCGGAAGATGCCGACACACCGCAGGTCAGGCGCGGCGCGTGGCGCGACAGTGTGACGGATGTTGTCATTTCCGGCCCTGTCGGGATCGAACAACTTGGGCGTTTCGCCGATGAGATGATCATCCGCCTGTTCGAACGTGGCGTCACACGGACCGGTATTCGCGGGTTCGAAGCGCCACGAACGGTAGTCGAAGTGACTTCATTGTCGCTGATCGAGCACGACGTTACCATGGCCCAAATCGCCGAGGCCATCGCGGGCGAAGTGAGCGCCGCCCCGGCGGGCGACGTGGCGTCCGGTGCTGCGCGTGTGCGCACAGGCGTCGCCAAACGCAGCGCCGACCAGATCGAGGCGATTGTTCTAAGGTCAAACCCCGACGGATCGAAACTGACCGTTGGTGACGTGGCTCAGGTGAATGTTGAAGGTGTTGACCGCAACCGATCCTATTTCGTCGGCGACGATGCGGCGATTGCGCTGAACGTGTCCCGCTCGGCCCAAGGCGATGCCATCCGAATGCAGGAAATTGTCGAAGAGGTCCGCGCCAAACTGCTGCCCACGCTGCCCGATGGGGTGAAAATCTCGCTGGTGCGCACCCGGTCCGATTTGATCACGGCCCGGATCAACATCTTGATGAAAAACGGCTTGCAGGGGCTGGCCCTTGTGCTTTTGCTGCTGTTCCTGTTTCTGAACGCCCGCACCGCGTTTTGGGTGGCAGCGGGTATTCCTGTCGCGATGACCACCGCGATCTTCCTGATGTATATGTCGGGGTTGACGCTGAACATGATCTCGCTGTTCGCGCTGATCATCACGCTGGGGATCGTGGTCGATGATGCCATCGTGGTAGGCGAACACGCAGATTTTCGCGCCCGCAGGCTGGGTGAAGGCCCGATCGAGGCGGCGGAAAATGCAGCCAAACGCATGTTTCCGCCGGTGTTTTCTGCAACTCTGACCACGGTGATCGCATTTTTTGGCCTGACCGCCATTGGCGGACGGTTTGGCGATATGATCGCCGATATTCCCTTTACCGTGATCGTGGTGCTGGTGGCGTCGCTGGTCGAATGTTTCCTGATCCTGCCACACCACATGGCGCACGCCCTGACCCACACCGTGAAGGAACATTGGTACGACTGGCCGTCGCGTCAGGTGAACAAAGGGTTTCGGTGGGTGCGTGATCACGCATTCCGGCGTTTGATGGGCTGGGTGATCAAGGCCCGCTATCCGGTAATTGCCATGGCACTGATGATCCTTGCCAGCCAGACGTCGATCTTTATCCGCGGTGATCTGGCGTTCCGCTTCTTCAACGCCCCTGAACAGTCATCTGTCACGGGGAACTTTGCGATGGTGTCCGGCGCGACGAAGGATGACACGCTCGACATGATGCGGCTTGTTCAGGACGCGGTCGAGAATACGGCAGCCGAGTTTGAAAGCAAATACGGCCGTAACCCGGTGGTGCATGCTTTGGCACAAATTGGCGGCAATGCCGGGCGCGGACTGTCCGGCGTGGATGGCAAAGATACCGATCTGCTTGGATCCGTGTCGGTCGAACTGATTGATGCGGACCTGCGCCCCTATAGTGCGTTTGCCTTTGTCGGCGCGCTGCAAGAAGCGGTTGCAAGCCACCCTCTGCTTGAGGTGTTGTCATTCCGTGGCAACCGCCATGGCCCAGGTGGCGATAGTCTGGATGTCGAGTTTTACGGCGCGACATCTGACCAGCTGAAAGCCGCATCCGAGGCGTTTATCACCCGTATGTCGGCCTTTCCCGAAGTCTCGGCGCTGGAGGACAGCCTGTCTTATGACAAAGAGGAGTTGATCCTTGATCTGACGGCGCAGGGGCAGGCGCTTGGCTTTACCATCGACGGTCTGGGGCGCGTGCTGCGCAACCGCCTGAACGGGATCGAGGCGGCCAGCTATCCCGATGGCACCCGGTCGGCTGAGATCCGGGTGCAATTGCCCGAAACCGAACAGACGTCGGACTTCCTGGAACGCACACAGCTGCGCACGGACAGCGGCACCTATGTGAACCTGGCTGATCTCGTCTCGGTCCGATCACGCACCGGGTTTGCCAGCGTTCAGCGCGAAAACGGCATCCGTCTGGTCAATGTGACCGGCGATATCGACGAAAACAACGCCGCCCGCGCCGAGGAAATCCAACGCACCATTGAAACCGAAATCCTGCCAGAACTGGCCGAGGATTTTGGCATCGCCTTCCAACTGGGCGGCTTGGCCGAGCAACAGCAGGAATTCCTGTCGGACGCGAAATCCGGCCTGATCCTGGTGCTGTTGGGTATATTTCTGACACTGGCGTGGATTTTTTCCAGCTGGACGCGGCCATTGGTGGTCATGGCGATCATCCCCTTCGGTCTGGTCGGTGCCATTTTCGGCCACGTGCAATGGGGGGTGCCCTTGTCCATGTTCTCGGTCGTCGGGTTGATTGGCATGACGGGCATCATCATCAACGATTCAATCGTGTTGGTGACGACCATAGATGAATACGCACGTGAACGCGGATTGGTGCCTGCCATCATTGACGGGGCGGCAGACCGGTTGCGGCCTGTGATGCTGACCACGATGACGACAGTGCTGGGGCTTGGGCCGTTGCTTTATGAAACATCGCGACAAGCTCAATTCCTGAAACCCACTGTGATCACGCTGACCTATGGGCTGGGCTTTGGCATGGTGCTTGTGCTGCTGGTGGTGCCCGCGCTGGTGGCCATACAGGCAGATATGAGCAGAATGGTTCATGCCCTGAAACGGGTGTGGCGGGGGCGTGCACGCAAGGGGCTGAAACCGGCAACCTTGCTGGTCGCTGGTGCAGCACTGGCGATGCTGGCCGCCTTCGCGCTGGCAGTGATGATCTGGGGGCTAAGCGCGCAAAGCATCGCGGGTTTCGTGCTGATCAGTGCAGGTATCGCGGTTCTGGGTTATCTGGCCGGTGCGGTCGCGTTGCGTGGACGCAGGGCCTAGTCAAACCGGGCCTAGTCAAACCGGGCTTAGTCGAACGTCCCGGTCACGCGCCCCAGCAACATGAAGGCCCGCGCTGTGCGTGTGTCGGCCAAAGCCGCAATATCCGCGTCAGAGGCATTCTTTTCAAAGCCCGCAAAGGTCTGATCGAACCGACGCAGAAAATGGTGAGCCGCATCGCGGAAGATCGGGTCTTGCTTCATGCGCCCGGCGGTCAGGGCCAAAGAAGACCTGTCTCGAACGCCACCCAGCGCGGCCACACTGCGCCCACGTTCCCCCGCCGCAAACTTGCGCCAGATTTCGGGGCGCGCACGGTCGGGGCGCAGGTCGTCCATATATATCCCATCCTGCGACAACAGGGTCAGCACATCTTGCGAAGCTTGCACCAGCCCGGCGACCTGTCGGTCATCCAGTGCGCGGCGCAATGCCCGGAACCCATCCGCATCTTCAGCGGTTTCGGGGAAATGCAGCGCGCGGATAAAATCCTCGATCGACAAGGGTGGGTTCAGGTCTTCGACCGGGGTGCCCAGCGCAAGGCTTGTTTGGTCGGCAGTGGTCTGACCCACCGCATCGGATGCAATGGCCGGGCTTGGATTGACAGGCGTTGGGTTGGCCAGCGTCGGCATGCCGGGCCGGATCGAGGTAAAAGTCGCAAGCGCGCTTTCGGTCTTGCGGCTGACCTTTGCAATCTCTTCCAGCTTTTGTTCGACCTTAGACGCCTGAGCAGGCGTGCCTGTGAAACCCTGCTGTTGCTGGATATAGGCCGTGCGCATTGCGTCAATCGCGGCGCTCAGGCGGACGCTTTCCTCGCGCATGATCCGTGCCGACCGCAGCGCGGCAACCGCGACCCAGATCACGGCAACAGGCATAATCACCGCCACCAGCGTCATCAGAAATTGCAACGGTTGGGACAAGCCTTCGCCATCACTGCTGCCGAATCCCAGAACCAGAAAGAACAGGATGCACCCGGCCAGCCACAGGCCGGACAGCAAAAGGCCGATGACCTCGCCCCCGCTGAGCGACGGAACCTGTGCGTTCAGCGCACTCATACGTCCCGTTCCCAGACTTCCGGATCCGCTTTTCGTCTTGTCGTTCATCCTGTCCCTCGTGTCCGCAACGCGCGGCGTCAGATCCATTCGATCTTCAGGATCTCATAAGCCTTTTCGCCACCGGGTGTGCGCACTTCAACGCTGTCGCCTTCTTCCTTGCCGATCAATCCACGCGCCAGCGGGGACTTGATGTTCAGCTTTCCGTTCTCGATGTCGGCTTCCGGTTCGCCCACGATCTGATAGGTCTTTTCTTCGTCCGTGTCTTCGTCGACGATCGTCACGGTGGCCGAAAACTTCACCGCGCCTGACAAGGTCGCAGGGTCAATCACCTCGGCCAGCGACAAGACGCCTTCCAATTCCTTGATCCGACCTTCAATGAAGCTCTGTTTTTCGCGGGCGGAATGGTATTCTGCGTTCTCGGATAAATCACCATGCTCGCGCGCTTCCGCAATCGCGCGGATGATGGCCGGGCGTTCCTCGGATTTGAGCTGCTTCAATTCATCGTTCAGCGCAGTGTGACCCGCGCGCGTCAGCGGTATCTTATCCATGAGACCTATCGTTCTGCCGTGGCCAATGCGTATAGACACATTGACAGTGTTATTATCGGATCGTCTTGATCATTCTGGCGGGCAATCGACCCGGTTGTGCCGAAAATCTAGCAAACACGCGCGATTTGCAACGGCATTATTCAGCAAAGTGGTCGCAAATGGGCACGACATTGCCGAATGGGAATGTCAGCGCAAACAGGTGGAAAATCGGTGCAAAACACTCCTTGGATGCGGTTGTAACGCAGTGTCCCGATTGACCCGCCGGGTGGGCCAAGCTAACGATCTTGCGAAACGGACCATCCGGGGAACAGAAAATGAGCGACATTGAACGCGAAAGCATGGAATACGATGTGGTCATCGTGGGCGCAGGCCCGGCTGGCCTGTCAGCGGCCATACGCCTGAAGCAACAAAACGCCGATCTGAATGTGGTTGTGCTGGAAAAAGGGTCCGAGGTCGGGGCGCACATCCTGTCTGGCGCGGTGCTGGATACCTGTGGGTTGGACAAGCTGATCCCGGATTGGAAAGACAAGGGCGCACCGATCAATGTGCCGGTTAAGAAAGACAATTTCCTTGTGCTTGGCCCGGCAGGCCACCTGCGCGTGCCCAACTGGCCAATGCCGCCCCTGATGAACAACCACGGCAACTATATCGTCTCAATGGCGAATGTCTGCCGCTGGATGGCCGGGCAAGCCGAAGAACTGGGTGTCGAGATCTTTCCCGGCATGGCTTGCTCTGATCTGGTCTTCGGCGACAACGGCGAGGTCAAAGGCGTTGTCGCCGGTGTCTTCGGGCTGGAAGAAGACGGCAGCTATGGCCCCAACACCGAACCGGGGATGGAACTGCACGGCAAATATGTCTTCATCTCGGAAGGCGTGCGTGGGTCGTTGGCGAAAGAGATTATTGCCAAGTATGACCTGCAAGCGGGGCGCGACGCGCCGAAATTCGGCCTTGGCATGAAAGAGATCTGGGAGATCGATCCAGAAAAGCACCACGAAGGCACCGTGACTCATACAATGGGCTGGCCATTGGGTAAGAATGCCGGTGGCGGTTCGTTCATCTATCACCTTGAGAACAATCAGGTGTTCGTGGGCTTCGTGGTTCACTTGAACTACAAGAACCCGCATTTGTATCCCTATATGGAATTCCAGCGTTTCAAGCATCACCCCGAGATCGCAAAGCTGCTTGAGGGCGGCAAACGCGTGGCATACGGCGCGCGCGCAATATCCGAAGGTGGTTATCAGTCGATGCCCAAAGCCTCGTTCCCCGGCGGTGCTCTGCTGGGCTGTTCGGTCGGGCTGGTGAACGTGCCGCGCATCAAGGGCAACCACAACGCCATGTTGTCGGGGATTGCTGCTGCGGATGCTGCCCTGAAAGCCATTGCTGCCGGCCGTTCAGGCGACGAGCTTGCCGAATACGAAGACGAACTGCGCACAGGTGACGTTGCCAAAGACTTGAAAAAGGTGCGTAACGTCAAACCGCTCTGGTCGAAATTTGGTCTGACCGCATCGCTGGTGCTGGGCGGGTTTGACATGTGGGTTCAGTCGCTTTTGGGCTTCTCGCCCTTCGGCACGGTCAAGCACGGCAAGAACGACGCACAGGCCACCGGTAAGGCGGCCGATTTTCCGATCATCGACTATCCGAAACCTGACGGCAAACTGTCATTTGATCGCCTGACCAACGTTTCCTTTTCGGCGACCAACCACGAAGAAAGCCAGCCCTGTCACCTGAAGCTGACCGACCCCGATCTGCCAATCAAGGTCAACCTGCCCGAATACGCCGAACCTGCGCAGCGATATTGCCCGGCAGGCGTGTACGAAGTGGTCGAGGAAGACGGCAAAGACCCTCGCTTCGTCATCAACTTTCAGAACTGCGTGCACTGCAAAACCTGTGACATCAAAGACCCAAGCCAGAACATCACCTGGACTGTTCCGCAGGGTGGCGATGGGCCGAACTATCCGAACATGTAACACCCTGTTCCGAAAAAACGCAAAAGTGAGGGGTGGCCATGTGCCACCCCTCATTGTTTTCGCCGTGCTTGCCGATTAGGTTCCAACTCAATGCTTCGACCTGCGAAGCCATCTAATATGAAAGTTGTCCGTGGTGCCCCTTAGATTTTCCGCCTCTCGCCAACTTGTCGCCGCCATGGCGGCAGCAATCTATCTTTCCGGTTTCACGCCCCTCATGGCGCAGGCCAATGCGGCGGGGCCCTATCTGGCGGCGCGGCAGGCCGACCTGTCCGGCGATTTCGCCAAAGTGGTCGAATATGGAACGCGCGCGCTGGTGGAAAACCCGGACCGCGCAGATGTGTTGGAAGGGTTGGTTGTCTCGCATACGGCCTTGGGCGAAGTTGACAAGGCCTTGCCGTATGCACACCGCTTGGCCTCGATCAATCCCGACAATCAACTGGCGGGCCTTGTTCTTCTGGGCGATGCACTGGCCAGCGAAAAATGGGCAGAAGCAATTGCTCTGCTGGAAAGCGGTATTTCAGTGGCCGGCGTGGTCGACCAGATGATCACGGCCTGGGCCAATCTGGGCCAAGGCCAGATGTCACAGGCGCTTGAGGTGTTCGACGCCTTGTCGCAAGATCCCAACAGCCGTTCTTTCGCCCAATTCCAGAAGGCGCTCGCGCTGGCTCATGTCGGCGATTTTGAAGGCGCCGCAAGCATTCTTGGAGGTGATCAAGGTGCATTGCAACTGAACCGCGGCGGTATTCTGGCTTATGCACAGGTGTTGAGCCAGCTTGATCGCCACGCCGATGCCTTGGAGCTTTTGAAGGCCAATGCCTCTCCGCTGGTCGACCCGGAGGTCGACGACATCATCGCCCGGCTGGAAGCGGGCGAAGTATTGCCATTCACCGGAATCACCTCGCCGAATGACGGGGTTGCGGAACTGTTTTTCGCGGTGGCCGAAAGTCGCAGTGTCGACAGCGACCCGACCATCGCGCTGATCTTCAGCCGCCTTGCAGAACACCTGAATCCGAAAAACGCCACGGCCACCTTGCTGTCTGCACGACTGTTGGAGCAGTTGGAGCGTCACGACCTCGCGGTCGAGGCTTACGGTCGCGTCCCGAAGGACAGTCTTCTGTATCAGGAGGCCGCATTGGGGCGCACCGATGTCCTGCGCCGATCCGAGAAATTTGATGAAGCCATCGAAGAGCTAAGCGCCCTGGCCGATGCCTATCCCGAGACGTTACGGTTCAGGGTTGCCTTGGGTGATACGCTGATGCAACTGGACCGTTTCAAAGAGGCGCGTGCGGCCTATGATCAGGCCATCGCCGAATTCTCGGAAGACTTGCCTGGTCAGTGGGCCACCTATTTCCAGCGCGCGATAGCGCTGTCCAAACTTGACGAATGGCCGGCTGCCGAGGCTGATTTCCGCAAGGCACTGGAACTTAGCCCCGACGAGCCGAATGTCCTGAACTATCTTGGCTACACCTATGTTGAGCGACAAGAAAATCTGGACGAGGCGTTGGACATGATCGAACGCGCCGTCGCCGCACGCCCCGACAGCGGCTATATCGTTGACAGCCTGGGGTGGGTGTTTTTCCGTTTGGGGCGCTATGACGAAGCCGTCGAACAGATGGAACGTGCGGTCGAACTTATTCCCGTTGATCCGATCCTGAATGACCATCTGGGCGACACCTATTGGGCGGTGGGGCGCCAACGCGAAGCCGAGTTCCAGTGGAGCCGCGCCTTGAGCTTTGTCACCGACGATACGGATCTGGAAGAAATGAACCCCGATCGAGTCCGCCGCAAGCTTGAGGTCGGGTTGGACGTAGTGTTGGAAGAAGAAGGGGCGCCCCCCCTTAACGCCGCCGAATGACGATCACCAAGGTTTTCGCCCCCGCGAAGGTGAACCTGACGCTGCATGTGACGGGTCAGCGCAAGGATGGCTATCACTTGCTGGACAGTCTGGTGATGTTCGCCGATGTCGGCGACCGGGTGACGGTCATGTCCGCACCGAAACCATTGTTCGAGGTCACAGGACCACGCGCCACAGGTGTACCGACGGATGACACCAATCTTGTGGTGCGTGCCGCCGCGCTGTTCGACATCCCGGCTCACATCATCCTGTCCAAATACCTTCCCGCCTCTGCCGGGATCGGGGGCGGCAGCTCAGACGCCGCTGCGACCATCCTCGCGCTGTCCGAAATCACTGGCGACACCTGTTTGCCCGAAGGCGTCACCGATTTGGGAGCAGATGTGCGGGTATGTCTGATGCGGCAGGCGGCGCGGATGCGCGGCATTGGCGAGGATGTGATACCCTGCCCCGGTCTGCCGCCGCTCTTCGCCGTCCTTGCCAATCCCGGCATCGAGGTGCCGACGCCTGCGGTCTTCAAGGCGCTTTCAAACAAGGCAAACCCACCCATGCCCAAGCGCCTGCCGCACGGCATTAAGACACGCGAGTTCATCGATTGGTTGGCCAGCCAACGCAACGACCTGGAGCCTCCGGCTCTTTCGACAGCCCCGGTGATCGCTGACGTATTGCAAGCGCTTGCGTCGCTGCCCGAGGCTCGACTTGCCCGCATGTCCGGGTCAGGGGCAACCTGTTTTGCCTTGTTTGAAACTGACAAGGCCGCAAAAGGCGCGGCCCAATTGCTTTCGGATCAACAGCCAGCCTGGTGGATCGAACCCGCCCGCCTCAGCTGATCCGCGCCACCACATAGTCCGCGATGTCGTGCAGCATGTCGCGAATGGGATCATCCGGTAGCACCGCCAACGCCGCCTTTGCCTTGTCAGCCCAGACCATCGCATCTGCGCGCGTGTCTTCCAAAGCGCCATGCTGGTGCATCAGTGCCAGCGCATGATCCAGATCGCCATCTTGCTGTCGGCCTTTTTCGATGGTCCGGGTCCAGAACGCACGTTCCTCTGCATCCGCCTTGGCAATGGCCTTGATCAAGGGAAGCGTCAGCTTGCGTTCGCGGAAATCGTCACCGATGTTCTTGCCAATCGCATCGCCGCCGGTGAAATCCAGCAAGTCATCGACGATCTGGAATGACACCCCCAGCGCATCGCCATAACCGAACAGCGCCTTGACCTGCGCCTCGCCTGCGCCGGCAATCACGCCGCCCACCTCGGTTGCTGCGGAAAACAGCGCGGCGGTCTTGCCGCGCACCACTTGCAGATAAATCGCCTCGTCCGTGGCCAGATCCTGTGCGGCGGTCAGTTGCAGCACTTCACCTTCGGCAATCGTGGCCGAAGCGTTGGCCAGAATATCCAGCACCCGCAAATTACCTGTCTCGACCATCAATTGGAAACTACGCGAGAACAGATAGTCGCCAACCAGAACGCTGGACTTGTTGTCCCACAACAGATTGGCGGTGGGTCGTCCGCGACGCTGGCCGCTTTCGTCCACAACATCGTCATGCAACAGCGTGGCGGTGTGAATAAACTCGACCGTTGCGGCCAGATGAATGTGATAAGGCCCCCTATAGCCACACAACTTCGCCGCCGCCAATGTCAGCATGGGGCGCAGCCGTTTGCCGCCCGCGTCCACCAGATGTGCTGTCACCTCGGGAATGCGTGGCGCGTTTTTCGATGCCATACGCTGACTGATCAGGGCATTCACTGCTGCCATCTCGTCCTTGAGATACGCGCCCAAACGTTCGTGCGGTTTATGTGCAGCTTCGATCAGCATGATCACCTTCCCGTCAACTTGCCCGACAACCGGCTCGACAAATCCGTGGCCCTGTCATTAAGTCCATATCTATGAGAGAGCTTCTTCGGACAACAGACCCAACATTGATCCCTTTTGTCACAGCCCTGCTTGATGGCGAGGATATAGACTGCTTTACGATGGACGTCCATATGAGCGCGCTGGAAGGTTCGATCGGAATACTGCCGCGGCGCCTGATGGTTCTTGAGCGGGATCTGTTCCGGGCACGTGCCGTTTTGCGCGACAACGGTGTGGACTTCGAGGGCTGACCCATGACCTCTGCCACCTCAGATCTGACGAATGACGCGTTTCTGGGCGGACAACTGACATTGACGCAGCCTGCGTCCGGTTATCGTGCCGGCGTTGATCCGGTGTTTCTGGCCGCTGCCGCTCCCGCTCGATCCGGACAATCGGTTTTGGAACTGGGTTGCGGGGCGGGTGCGGCAAGTCTTTGCCTTGGACGACGCGTGGCTGGGCTGCGCATTGTAGGGCTTGAGCGGCAAGCAATCTATGCCGATCTGGCCCAGCGCAATGCACTACAGAATGCCATTCCACTGACCATCTATCAAGGTGATCTGGAAAACATGCCCGCGGACCTTCGGCAGGACCGGTTCGATCATGTCATCATGAACCCCCCTTATTTTCGGCGCGACCGCGGCACGTCATCGCCCGACGGGATCCGCGAAGGCGCATTGGGCGAGGTTACACCGCTGACCGCGTGGCTTGATCACGCCACCCGCCGCTTGCTGCCCGGAGGTTACATGACGCTGATCCAGAACGCTGAGCGTTTGCCCGAGGTTCTGTGCGCGATGGACAGCAGGCTGGGGTCAATCGTGGTGAAACCCCTGTGTCCCCGGATCGGACGCGCAGCATCGCTGGTGATCGTGCAGGCGCGCAAGGGTGCGCGCGGAGCGTTTCGTCTGGCAGCGCCTCTTGTCGTGCACGAAGGATCTCATCACACGGAGGATCACGAGCACTACACGCCGGAAGTCGCTGCGATTTTGCGCAAGGGTGGCGCCTTGCCTCTTTGATAAACACGCGATTTTGCGCCGCTTGCTGAATGTTTTTTCACCAACACCCCTTCACTCTTAGTGACAAGCCACCAAATATATGGTGCACTTAACTTGTCCATACACATCAGAGGAGGAGCGCCATGAGCATGAGTTCGCATCTTGAAGAGCTGCGGAGAAAACACGAGGTTCTCTCTGAAAAGGTCGAGGCGATACAACGGTCGCCCGGCAGCAGCGACCACGAGATTACTGAGCTTAAGAAGCAGAAACTCCTGCTCAAAGAGGAAATTGAGCGTCTCGCAACCGCCTAAGGCCAATCAGACCGGGTCAGTTGCCTGCGCTTCGTGCCGAACTGGCCCGCGCGGCCATCGCCGCGCCGAATGTGATAAGAACACCGGCAAGAATCAATGACGGTCGGGGGTCTGCCACACCGGCAACGATAAGGACGAGCGTCGACAACAAGGGCGCGCCATAGCTGGCGACGCCCAATAGTTGGATGTCGCCCTGCTTTACCCCAACATCCCACACATAGAACGCCAGCCCAACCGGGCCCAGCCCAAGCCCCAGAACGGCAGTCCATCCCAGTGCATTGGGCGGCCATACCGTTGTTTCCCAAAGCAAATGCGCGCCCGTCGAAAGAACCGCCGTCATAAGACAAAACACAGTGACAGAGGCTGTCGGTGTGTTGCCCAACCGGCGCGACAAGACGGAATAGCCAGACCACGTTAGCGCACCTAGAAAGGCCAAACCAAACCCCGGAAGCGCGTCGGTGGCAAACCCGGTGGCACCACCAAGCACGAGGATCGCCGCGCCGATGAACGAGATCACTGCGCCTAAAATGTGCAGAGGTTCGAGCCGCTCCCCTGGTAAGAGGCCCGAGAACAACACGATCAACAACGGCCACAGATAGGCAATCAGCCCAGCCTCGGCCGCGGGCGCCATGCGCAACGCCGAGAAATACAGCGCGTGATAGCCAAACAGGCCCAGCGTGCCGAACAGATAGACGCGCCAACTGATCTGGCGCAACACGCGAAACTCACCCGCCCAACCGATCCAAACCAGCCCGACCGCGCTGCCAACCAGAAACGTCATCGCGGCCAGTTGGAACGGCGGCACCGGCACGGTTCCCACGGTGAACAAGGCCAGCAGCGACCACAGCAGCACAGCCACAAACCCGATCGCAGTCGCCTTTCCTTTTGTCATGCCAGGTCCTCGACCGGAATGACCGTCATATCCGTCGCGCAGGAGGCCGTCTTGGTCATCTCAGCCAGGATCCAATCTCGGAAGGCTGCAATGTCTGGTCGGCTCTCCTGCCCAAGACGGCATAGGAATCGAAATTTCGCTGCTGTCCCCAACGCTATCTTGAAAGGTGCCACCAGTCGCCCATCCGCAAGATATTTTACGACAAATGCCCGGCGTCCCAGCACCACACCAGCGCCGGACAAAGCAGCGTCCAGAGCGTGATCGAACTGTGAAAAACTCGACGAAATTCGCGGCACTCCTTCGATACCAACCGCCTTGAACCAAGCCTGCCAGTCGCACGCGGGATTTAGAAAATCATCTGAGCTGTTGTGGATCAACGGCGCTTGCAGCAATTCTTGCGGTGTCGTGAACCGTTTGGCAAATTCGGGCAGCATGACCGGCGCCAACCACTCCGGCTCAAGAGGTTGCGAAAAAAGTCCATCGTCAGGGCCATACCCGAAACGGATGGCCACATCCACTTCGTCCGTGTTCAGATCCATCATTCGCAAACCGGCGGTGAACCTTAGCTCAATGTCCGGGTGGGCTTGGGCGAAGGCAAACATGCGCGGCGCAAGCCATTTGGCCGTGAAGGCCGGTCCAGCCGTCACCGTCAGAACATCAGCTTCTACGCTGCGGCGGGCCGCACGCCATGCCGCTGTCAGCGCCCCAAACCCCTCGGCTGCACCGGGGGCCAGGATGCGTCCTGCTTCGGTCAGTTCGACTGCGCGATTCAACCGGTTGAACAGCGGTGCACCAAAATGCTCTTCAAGTGATTTGATCTGGAACGACAACGCTGCCGGGGTCACGTTCAATTCAGCCGCCGCACGTTGAAACGACATGTGGCGCGCAGCCGCATCAAAGGCGCGCAAGGCGGTCAGTGGTGGCAGTCGATCAGTCATTCAGTTAAGTATCACTTATGCGAAAGCATCGAAAGTCTCATTTGTGCATTTCTTTCAAGCACCAGATACTTGGTCAAGTCAAAATAGCTTATCAAGGACAAGGCCATGTTAGAGACAGCCACAAACGATCCGAACCTTCGCCGTGCCTATGATCGCGCACATGCACAACGTGCAGAATATGTCACAGCAGCCCTTCGACGGATGCACGCGGTTTTGTGGCGGCCTTGGCCAAATGCAAACGGGGCCAGCCAACTCAGCCAGCCCCTGAATTGCGATTGTCCGGCGTGATCAGACGAAGAATTGCGCGCCATTGGCCGAGATGGTCGACCCGTTTATGAATTGCGCATCATCTGATGCCAGGAAGGTCACGCAGCGCGCGATTTCTTCGGGCTCGCCAAGCCGCCCCGCCGGGATGCCCGAGATGATAGACTCGCGCACTTTTTCCGGCACAGCCATCACCATTTCGGTGGCGATGTAGCCGGGGCAAATTGCGTTGGCCGTGATGCCCGCGCGCGCACCTTCCTGGGCCAGCGACTTAACGATCCCCAGATCGCCCGCCTTGGTCGCGGCATAATTCACCTGACCAAACTGACCTTTCTGCCCATTGATCGAGCTGATCACGATGATCCGGCCAAACTTGCGTTCGCGCATACCGGGCCAAACGGGGTGAACCGTATTGAACACACCCGTCAGGTTGGTGTCGATCACCTCTTGCCACTGTTCGGGCGTCATCTTGTGAAACGGAGCGTCCCGCGTGATGCCCGCGTTGGCGACCACGACATCAATCGGCCCGACCTCCGCTTCGACCTGCGCCAACCCGTTCTTGGAGGCTTCGTAGTCGCCGACGTTCCATTTATATGTCTTGATGCCAGTTTCTTTGGTGAAGGCCGCGGCCTTTTCGTCGTTGCCTGCATAAGTGGCAGCCACGTCGTAGCCGTCTGCTTTCAGGGCTTTGGAAATTGCCGCGCCAATGCCGCGCGACCCACCTGTGACCAGTGCAACTCGAGCCATGTAATCCTCCGTTATAGAATCTAGGTATGGAAACACTGTTACCTTTTACATACCCGCTGCGCAATATTGTTGCGCAAACATTTTGCCGCAATGCAGATATATTTTCCGGCATAACCGCAATCTGACAAAAAAGACGCCCGAAGGCGCCTTTTCTTCAATTTGTTCCGATGTTTTACGGGCGCTCAAGGCACATGGCCACACCCATACCGCCACCGATACACAGGGTCGCCAGACCTTTCTTGGCATCGCGGCGCTTCGTCTCGAACAGAAGTGTATTCAAGATGCGGCAGCCAGACGCGCCAATCGGGTGGCCGATGGCAATCGCGCCGCCGTTCACGTTCACGATGGAAGTATCCCAGTCCATTTCCTTGTTAACGGCGCAGGCCTGAGCCGCAAATGCCTCGTTCGCTTCCACAAGGTCAAGATCCTGCGCTTTCCAGCCCGCCTTTTCCAACGCCTTGGTCGAGGCGTGGATCGGGCCGACACCCATGATCGACGGGTCCAGCCCGGCGGTCGCATAGGAGGCAATGCGCGCCAACGGCTCCAACCCGCGCTTTTCGGCTTCATCGGCGGTCATCAGCAGCACAGCTGCCGCACCATCGTTGATGCCCGACGCGTTCGCGGCGGTCACCGATCCGTCCTTGGTAAAGGCTGGGCGCAGTTTCTGCATGGCTTCCATTGTTGCGCCATGACGGATGTATTCGTCCTGATCGACAACGGTCTCTCCCTTGCGGGTCTTCACTGTGAACGGAATGATTTCATCGGCGAACTTGCCCGCCTTCTGGGCGGCTTCCGCCTTGTTTTGCGATGCAACCGCAAATTCATCCTGCATATCGCGGGTGATTTGCCATTGCTGGGCAACATTCTCGGCGGTTTGACCCATGTGATAGCCGTTGAAGGCATCCCACAGACCGTCTTTGATCATGCAATCGATGAATTTCATATCGCCCATCTTGTGACCGGAACGCAAGTGCGCCACGTGGGGGCTGAGCGACATGTTTTCCTGTCCTCCAGCGGCGACGATGGCCGCATCCCCAAGCATCACATGCTGGGCACCAAGGGCCACGGTGCGCAGACCAGACCCGCAAACCTGGTTGATCCCCCAGGCCGAGCTTTCCTTGGGAAGCCCTGCATTGATATGTGCCTGACGCGCGGGGTTCTGACCCTGACCGGCTTGCAGCACCTGGCCCAAAATGGTCTCGCTGACTTCGGACTTGTCGATTCCGGCGCGGGCGACGATGGCCTCAAGCACAGCGGCACCAAGATCGTGGGCAGGTGTGTTGGCAAATGAGCCCGAGAAGCTGCCGACGGCAGTCCGCGCGGCGGATACGATTACAACGTTGGTCATGATGGGTCCTTTTCCTCCGAACTGACGGTTCCATGCTTTCAAGTCGTCGCCAAGGGACGGTTTTCAAGCGGGAAACCGATGTTGGACGTATCCTGTGCTGCATCGCAGAGGAAATCAAGTCGCACGCGCGGGTTGCGACCGTAAGGACCAATTGCGCCCTTGGATCAGGCCACCTTTTGCCAATAGGGATTTATCGTCGGGGCACCGAAATAATACCCCTGCATGCAATCCACACCGATCGAGGCCAGATAGGCGGCATCCAGATGGTTTTCGACGCTTTCCGCCACGGTGAACATGTCGAAATGCCTGGCCAGCGACAGCATAGCTTCGGTCAGGATTTGATTGTCCGCGTTTTGGTGAATGCCGCGGATGAACTCGCCGTCAATCTTAAGGATGTCAAAATAGAAGTCTTTGAGATACCGGAAAGAAGTGAACCCAGCGCCGAAGTCGTCCAGCGCGAAGCTGATCCCCTTTTTTTGCAGGTCGGCCATGAATACCTGCACCAGATCGGGCATGGTGATCGCAGTGCGTTCGGTGATTTCAAGGATCAACCGTTCGCCCACCGTCGAATTGTCCTGCAAACCGCGTTCCAGAACGCGTGTCCAGCCCGGATAGGCGATGGAACGGGCCGACATATTGATGGCCAGCCGCAATCCCGGTTCGGCCGCCAGAACCTCCAGCCCCTTTTCCAGAGCCAGCGCGTCCAGAATGCGCCCCATCTCGGTGTCTTCGACGGCATCTATGAAACTTTTGGCGGGAATCACCCGGCCCGAGGCGTCATGCACGCGCAGCAAGCCTTCATAGAACGCCATTCGGTCGGGATTGGCCGTCTGCACCACAGGCTGATAGGCCAGTTTGACCTGTTTGTGGCGCAATGCGTGGCGCACAAGGTCCAATGCCTCGCTATCGCGCAAATCGACCGCGACGGACAGTGGATCGCTCATCGGTGCCGATACTGGCATCTCGTCCCGTTTCAGGTGTTGCATCATTGAATCTCCGTCGCAGCGATGGGACATTGATGCGTCACATATGCTAACAAGCTGTAAAATCCCGGATTTGTGGATAATTTTACTGATGATCAGACAGGAGCTGCCATGACCCAACGCTGCACGTGGTGCGGAGACGATCCGCTTTATGTCGCCTATCACGATACCGAATGGGGGGTGCCGGAATTTGACGGGCGGGCGCTGTGGGAGAAGTTGATCCTTGACGGGTTTCAGGCCGGGCTGAGCTGGATCACCATCCTGCGCAAGCGCGATGCGTTTCGCGATGCCTTTCAGGGGTTTGACCCTGAAAAGATTGCCCGGTGGGACGATGATGATGTGGCCCGTCTGCTGGGCAATCCCGGTATCGTCCGTCATCGCGGCAAGATCGTGGCGACCATTGGTAATGCGCAAGCCTATCTTGATCTTGGCGGATCACAGGCCTTCGCAGATTGGATATGGGGATATGTCGATGGAACGCCGGTGGTTGGGCACTATGCCAGCCTGGCCGATATCCCCGCCTCGACCCCTTTGACCACGCAGATCTCGAAAGACCTGAAGAAAGCCGGGTTCAAATTTTGTGGCCCCACCATCGTTTATGCGTGGATGCAGGCCTGTGGGTTGTTCAACGACCATGTCACCGGGTGTTTTCGGTTCGATCAGGTCGCTAGCGAAGTGCCACCAACAAGTCCCGGCTGGGAACGCCTGTAACCGGCACACCACGCGCGGATTCATAAGACCTTATCGCCGCGCGACCCATCTCGCCGATCACGCCATCGGGGCGCCCGGCCTTGAAGCCCAGCGCGTTCAGACGCTTCTGAAGCTCCTGCCGTTCGGCGGTGGTCATGCCCCAGGGGTTGCCGGGAAATTTTGCAACTATCGGCGCGCCACCCGCCAAACGGTCAGACAGATGGCCCACGCCGATCGCATAGCTGTCAGCGTAATTATAGGTTTTCAACACATGGAAATTGTCGAAAACCATGAACACGGGACCAGTGGGACCGGCAGGCAGGATCAGCGCCCCCATGGCCGCCCCGCCGAGTTTCTTGCCCGAGGCATGTGTTACACCAAGCTGCGCCCATTCGCGCAGGCGTCGCGCATACACACGCCCCGTGCGGGCCAGATCAAACCCTTTCGGCAGGTGCACCTCGTATGCCCATGGCTGACCCTCTTGCCATCCTTTCATCCGCAGATAAGCCGCAGTCGACGCCAACGCATCCGTCGGATCATCGGCCCAGATGTCGCGCCGCCCATCACGGTTGAAATCTACGGCATAGCGCAAAAACGAAGTTGGCATGAATTGGGTATGTCCCATGGCCCCGGCATAGGAACCGGTCAACCGTGAAGGCGAGGTATCGCCATCCGCAAGGATCTGCAAGGCGGCCAGAAGTTCGTTTTCGAACAAGGCGCGACGGCGTCCTTCAAAAGCCAGTGATGCCAAGGTCGACAAAACCGGTGCCGACCCGCGCACGGCACCAAAGCTGCTTTCCATCCCCCAGATAGCAACAATGATTTCGCGCGCCACGCCGTATTCCCGTTCGATCCGTCCCAGAAGGGTCGGATAGCGCGTCATCATGACCTGCCCGGCCTTGATTCGCTGCGGCGAGGCCGCCGACGCAACATAATCGCCTAATGTTCTGGTGGTTTCTGCGGGGGCATTATCCGATGCGACGACCTTGGGCAGGAACCGCACCTCGTCCAGCGCCCGCAATGTGTCAGAGGGCACACCCGCCGCCGCAGCGCGGGCACGGAAATCAGCGCGCCATGCGTCAAACCCTGCATTGGCCATCACCGCCTTGGGCGTAAAGCTCGCGGCCAAAAGCAGCCCCGCTGCTTGCCGCCGAGTGTATGTTCCTGTGTGCATGTCTTTCGACACCCCTGTCATCGCAGCCTCATCCGCGCACCCTCACTGTGCATCGGTGGCGCACAATACGCTTGTTTAAGCGCACCACAAAGCGGCACGGTTCGGATCGGCAATCTGACGCTGACGCAGCGAAAACCGTGTTTATCGCAACAGCGGCGCAGGCCAAACAACGCTGCCCAATTGCGCCTTTGTCCCGCGCCGCGTATAGCAGGCAAAACAAGACCCAAGTCCCGAAAGGCCGACCATGAGTGACGACAGCAAATCAGCCAACGCCATGTGGGGCGGCCGCTTTTCAGCAGGCCCCGACGCGATTATGGAGGCGATCAATGCCTCGATCGGCTATGACCAACGCATGGCGCAGCAGGATATTGACGGCTCGCGCGCGCATGCCTCGATGCTGGCGGCGGTTGGCGTCATCACCGATAAGGATGCCGAAGCGATCCGCGAAGGACTGTCGCAAGTGTTGACCGAAATCGAGGGCGGCAGCTTCGCCTTCTCGACCACGCTTGAAGACATTCATATGAATGTCGAAGCCCGGCTAAAAGAGATCGTGGGCGAACCGGCGGGCCGCCTGCACACAGCCCGGTCGCGCAACGATCAGGTCGCTACCGATTTCCGCCTTTGGGTCCGCGACCAGATGGACGCCGCAATTGACGGGCTGGAGGCACTGATGCGCGCGTTGTTGGGGCAGGCCGAGGCGGGTGCCGATTGGGTCATGCCCGGCTTCACCCATCTGCAAACCGCGCAACCTGTGACATGGGGCCACCACATGATGGCCTATGTCGAGATGTTCGCCCGCGACATGTCGCGCTTTCGCGACGCGCGCACCCGGATGAACGAATGCCCGCTTGGGTCCGCCGCTCTGGCCGGCACGTCCTTCCCCATCGACCGGCACATGACGGCCGAAGCTCTGGGCTTTGACCGACCCACCGCCAATTCGTTGGACGCTGTCGCGGACCGTGATTTCGCGCTGGAGTTTCTCTCGTCTGCCACGATCTGCGCCATGCACCTCAGCCGGTTTGCCGAAGAACTGGTGATCTGGTCCTCGGCCCAGTTCCGGTTCGTGCGCATGTCGGACAAATGGTCGACAGGTTCGTCGATCATGCCGCAAAAGCGCAACCCCGATGCCGCCGAACTGATCCGCGCCAAGATCGGGCGGATCATGGGCGCCAATATCGGCTTGATGACCGTGATGAAGGGGCTGCCGCTGGCCTATTCCAAGGACATGCAGGAAGACAAGGAACAGGTGTTTGATGCCGCGGACAACCTGATGCTGGCACTGGCTGCGATGACCGGCATGGTGTCGGACATGGCAGCCAACACCGATGCGCTGGAGGCTGCGGCCTCGTCCGGCTTCTCGACCGCGACCGATCTTGCCGACTGGCTGGTGCGCGCATTGAACATGCCGTTCCGCGATGCCCATCATGTCACCGGATCGCTGGTCGCCATGGCCGAAGCACGCGACTGCGACCTGCCCAACCTGTCACTGGAAGACATGCAATCGGTTCATGCCGCCATCACCGACGAAGTGTTTGGCATATTGGGCGTGCATAACTCGGTCGCCAGCCGCACATCTTACGGCGGCACTGCCCCGTCCGAGGTCCGCAAACAAATCACTCGTTGGAAAGAGGCCTTGTCATGATCCGCGTCACCCTGATCCTTGCCGTTCTTGGTCTGGCCGCCTGCGGCGCAGATGGCGAACCCCTGCGCCCCGGCAGCCCCGAAGATATCGCCGAACAACAGGCCCGGCAGTAGACCCGCCGGCAGAAAGGCTCGCCCATGGATCATTTTCTGTATCGCGATGGCATCCTGCATGCCGAAGACGTGGCCATTCCCCAAATCGCCCGCCGGGTCGGCACGCCCTTCTATGTCTATTCCGCCGCCACGCTGAGACGTCATATTGGATTGTTTGCCGAGGCGCTGGACTGGGCCGAACATCTGGTCTGCTTCGCGGTCAAATCGAACTCGAACCTTGCGGTTCTGAAGCTGCTGGGGGATATGGGTGCGGGCATGGACGTGGTGTCCGAAGGTGAATATCGCCGCGCCCTTGCCGCCGGCGTGCCCGGCGATCGGATCGTCTTTTCCGGTGTTGGCAAGACGCGCGATGAGATGCGTCTGGCGCTGACCCACGGCATCCGTCAGTTCAATCTGGAAAGCGAGCCCGAGATGCGGGCATTGTCACATGTCGCAACCGAGATGGGCGTGATTGCCCCCGTCACGGTGCGCGTGAACCCGAATGTGGATGCGAAAACCCACGCCAAGATCTCGACCGGAAAGTCGGAAAACAAGTTCGGCATCCCGATTGCCCGCGCCCGCGATGTGTATGCCGAGATTGCCACCCTGCCCGGCCTGAAAGCCGTCGGCATCGACGTGCATATCGGCAGCCAACTGACCGAACTGGAACCGTTCCGCCAAGCCTATCAGAAGGTCGCGGAACTGACCGAAGCCCTGCGGGCGGATGGCCACGACATCACGCGGCTTGATCTCGGCGGTGGGCTTGGTATTCCCTATGAACGCTCAAACTTCGCCCCGCCCCTGCCCCTCGAATACGGGCAGATGGTCCGTGAAACCGTGGGACATTTGGGGTGTGAGATCGAGATTGAACCGGGGCGCCTGGTGTCTGGCAACGCTGGCCTGATGGTCACATCCGTCATCTATGTGAAAAAGGGCGAAGGTCAGGATTTCCTGATCGTCGATGCGGGGATGAATGATCTTGTGCGCCCTGCCATGTATGAAGCCCATCACGATATCATCCCGGTGATCGAGGCCACGCCGGGTCAGGAGAAAGCGCGCTATGACATTGTCGGACCGATCTGCGAAACAGGTGATACATTTGCCAAACGCCGTGATCTGGACAGCCTTGAAGCCGATGATCTGATCGCCTTCCGTTCGGCGGGGGCTTACGGCGCGGTTATGGCGTCGGAATACAATTCCCGGCCCTTGATCCCCGAGGTTCTGGTGATGGGCGATCAATTTGAAGTCATTCGCGCCCGCCCGACCTATGAAGATATGCTGGGACGCGATACCATACCTTCATGGCTGTGAACCCATCGCGAGTCCAATGACTCGCCCCACCTTACCCGACGAGGTGCAGCCGCACCTCAAATGGCCCTTGCGACTGACAGGGGCGGGTATGGTTTTGGAACGATTCTGGGGTGCCTTCTGGCCGCTTGCCTCGGTCCTTCTGACAGCATTCGCAGTGTGGAGCTTCTGGACCATTGGCTCGTCAGGCGTGGGGACTGGCGTGATGGCTCTGGGCATCATCGCCATGCTGAGCGCGTTGGTCTGGGGTGCGCGCAAATTTTCGTGGCCCAGCCAATCAGAGCAACTTGCCCGGCTGGATGACAGCCTGCCCGGCCACCCGATTGCCGCCTTGATGGACGACCAGGCAACCGGGCGCGACGATATGGCATCGCGCCGTCTCTGGCAGGCGCACCTTGCGCGCATGGCCCAACGTCTTAAGGGTGTTCGCCCTATTTCACCCAACCTGCGCGTGGCCCGCAACGACCCCTACGCCCTGCGTCTGATCGCGGCGACAGGGGCGGCGCTGGCCATCGGATTTACACCCTGGCTGGACCGCATCGGCGCACCAACTGCGACCAGCGGTGACGCCAGCGCACAGCCCGTTGCCAGCGCGAGTTGGGAAGGCTGGATCGAACCGCCCGGCTATACCGGACGTCCCAGCCTGTATCTGGCCGACCAGCCGCCGGGCCCATTGGCGGTGCCTGAAGGCAGCCGTCTGACATTGCGGCTTTACGGCGATCTTGACACGCTCGCGGTGACGGCTGATCTGTCAGATGCGCCGATCACCGGACCGACCCAGCAAAGTTATCTGCAAGTCATCACCAAAAGCGGCCCGTTGGACATCACCGGACCGGGTGCGGCGCGTTGGCAGATCACCGCGATTGGCGACACCCCGCCGACGGTCAACATCGAGGGTGAGTTAACCCGCCGCCTCGCTGGCGATTTCTCGCTGCCGTTCACGGCAACGGATGACTACGCCGTCACCCAAGGCAACGCCACAGCGAATCTTGGGTTGGAGCGTGTCGACCGCCGCCACGGGCTTGCGACGGCTCCCGAGGAACGTCCGCCGCTGATCGTTGACCTGCCTTTGCCCTATCGCGGCGCACGAACGCAAATCGACGGTCTGCTGGAAGAAAACCTGATTGAACATCCATGGGCAGGGCTGCCGATTGACCTGATACTGAGGGTTGAGGACGGCGCCGAACAGTCCGGCACCACCCCGCCCCTCAACATGGTCCTGCCCGCACGCCGGTTTTTGCACCCGGTCGCCAAGGCGCTTATCGAACAGCGGCGTGATCTGTTATGGTCGCGCGACAATGGACGCCGTGTGGCGCAAATCCTGCGTGCCGTGTTGAACCGCCCGGATGATCTGGGCCTGCCCGAAGGCGTCTATCTGCGCCTGCGCAGCTCCATTCGGCGGTTGGAAAGCGGTCTGGCGTTTTCCAACCTGCCCTCGGGCCTGCCGGAAGAATTGCGGGACGAGGTCGCCAGGGTGTTGTGGGATGTTGCGGTTGAACTTGATGACGGTCGCCTGGCCGACGCGCTGGCCAGGATGCAACAAGCGCAGGACCGGCTGGAACAAGCCATGCGCGACGGGGCCAGCGAAGAAGAACTGGCCGAACTGATGGACGAAGTGCGCGAAGCAATGCGCGACTATCTGGAACAACTGGCCGAAAACCAGCAAAACGGCCCGCAATCCGATCAGCCCCCGGCCGAGAACGGGATCGAGATGAGCATGGCCGACATCGAAGACATGATGGACCGCATCGAAGAGTTGATGCGTGAGGGACGCGAAGACGAGGCGATGCAGATGCTCGACCAATTGCGCCAGATGATGGAAAATATGCAGATGGCGCAGACCGGACCGTCGAACCAACCTGGCGAAAGCGCCCGCGAAGGTCTTCAGGAAACGCTGCGCCAGCAACAAGGCCTGTCGGATCAGGCGTTCCGTGATCTTCAGGAACAAGGTCAGGGCTCGCAGGCGGGCGAGTCAGAAGGTAATGAAGGCCGCGATGGCGGTCAGGGACGTGGGCAAAGCCATGATGGCGCAGACGGTCAGCAGGGGCAGGACGGCCAAGGCGCTGGCCCGGAACAAGGCAGCGGCAGCCAAGGCAGTGACCTGGCCCAACGCCAAAGCGAGTTGCAAAGACAATTGGACGCCCAACGCCGCAACCTGCCCGGTGCCAGCGACGAAGCCGGACAAGCCGCCCGCGACGCGCTGGACGAGGCCGGGCGCGCAATGGGGGACGCCGCAGACGCGTTGGAACAAGACGATCTGCCCGAGGCGCTGGACCGCCAAGCCGACGCCATGGAAGCCTTGCGCGAAGGAATGCGCCAGTTCGACGAAGCGATGGCGAACCAGCAAGCGCAGCGGCAAGGTGAACAGGGCAGCAATCCGGGCGAAGGTCGACGGTCAAGCCAGCGCGACCCGCTTGGTCGCAGCCCGGACGGTCAGAACGGCGCAACCGCGACAGACAGCCCACTGGAAGACGGGGAAGACGTCTATCGCCGCGCACAGGAATTGATGGAAGAATTGCGCCGCCGGTCAGGCGAGGGCGACCGCCCGGATCTGGAACGCGACTATTTGAAACGCCTGCTGGATCAGTTCTGATCAACCCCGGTTCGCGACATGCTCAGAACCGCTTGCGCGCCGCCAAAGCCGCCGAAATCGTGCCTTCGTCCAGATAATCCAACTCGCCCCCAATGGGAACGCCTTGTGCCAGCGATGAAACCTCGCACCGCCCTTCCAGTTCTTCAGCAATATAATGCGCCGTGGTCTGACCATCGACAGTGGCGTTCAGCGCCAGGATCACTTCGGTGATGCCCTCATCCCGAACGCGCTGGATCAGGCGCGGGATGCCAAGATCGTCAGGGCCAACCGCGTCCAGTGCCGACAAGGTGCCACCCAACACGTGATACCGGCCCTTGAACCGACCCGCCCGCTCCATCGCCCACAGATCGGCAACATCTTCGACCACACAAATTTCACCCACCGCGCGCTTTTCCGACAGGCAGATATCGCAACGATCCGCAGTCGAGACATTGCCGCAGGTTACGCATTCACGCGCGGTTTCCGCCACGGCTTGCATTGCATCCGCCAACGGTATCAGCACCAGCGCCCGCTTGCGGATCAGATACAGCACCGCACGCCGAGCCGAACGTGGACCCAGCCCCGGCAACTTCGCCATCAGCTCGATCAGGTGCTCGATATCTCGCGGGGCTTCTGACATGCGGAGATCTGCCTTAGAACGGCAGGTTCATGTCCTTGGGCAGACCAAGCTCTTCTGTCAGGCGCGACATCTCGGTTTCGCTGCGGTCCTGTGCCTTGGCTTGCGCATCCTTGATCGCGGCCAGGATCAAATCCTCAACCACTTCCTTTTCGTCGGGATTGAAGATCGAGGGGTCGATGTCCAGCCCCGTCAACACCCCCTTGGCAGTGGCGGTGGCGCGCACCAGACCAGCGCCGCTTTCACCCACCACGGTCATCGTGGACAGGCTGTCTTGCAGGTCCGACATCTTGGTCTGCATCTCTTGTGCGGCTTTCATCATCTTGGCCATATCGCCAAGACCACCCAGTCCCTTCAGCATTTCATGCTCCTCGAAAAAATCTCATCGCTCCCGTCTTAGATACGGTCAGCGGGCGGGGCTTACAAGGCGTGGCTGGACCAGACGAGATCCGCGATGGTCTTGAACTGTGAAACCCCCATGGACCGGCGTTCATTGCGCGCCCTGGAACCAGGAGCATCAAGCCTTTCGACAATATCGCTCCGCGAGGCTTCCCAGATTTCAAAGACGTCGTAGTTTCCGTACATTAACACAAGCTGAACGGCATCGGACTCCTGATCCGTGTTTATCTGCGAAACTCTGCCCCAGGACGTCCCATCCTTCTTCCAGCGTCCCTTTATCTGAATATTCTCCTTTCCGTCTTTTCTTGTGCGATACGCGTCAAAACCGGCTGTGCGGGCTTCTGCAAGTTCCAGGCCAAGCAATCTGGCGGCTTCCATCTCGGCAATTTCGCCCGTTACACCAAGAGGCTTGCCGGTCAGTTGATAGTATTCAACGGCAAGGGATTTGACCTCTTCAAGTATTGCAATCTCGGAACGCGTCGATTTCGGCATCTACTCTTCCTCAAACGGATCCCATTCGTCTTCCACCTCGGGCAACGCTTCGGTTGCGGCTTCGCCCGCCATATCGTCCGCAGTGCGTATCTCGGTGATCCGCGCTTTCGGGAAGCTGGCAATCACCGCCTGAACCAAGGGATGGGTCGCCGCTTCCTGCTCCAAAGCAAGTTTCTCACCATCCCGTGTTTCAGTGATGGTTGCCGCCTCACACCCGTTGACCAGCGTCACACCCCAGCGCACCCCGGTCCAGCCTTGCAGTCGCTGGGCCAGACGGGCGGCAAGATCGGACGGGGCATCGACACTGGGCGTAAATTCAATCCGCCCCGGCGCATAAGAGGCCAGCCGAATGCCTCCTTCAACCTCGACCAGCAGCTTCACGTCCCGGTTGGCCCGGATCAGTTCGATCACATCCTCGAAGCGAGCAAAGCGCGCCAAGGCGTTTTCCGGCGCCTGCGACACGGCCAACGCCGTCGCGCCTGGTCCCGATCGAGGCGACCCGCCTGATATCCGAGGCGCAGCCGTCAACTTCTCCATTGCTCCGCTGCCTGCTCCGCTGCCATCCCCGGACGGTGCGGGTGCGCCACCCGACGGGCCTGCGGGCGGCACCGGCTGATCTTTCAACTTGCGCACCAGTTCCTCGGGCGACGGCAAATCCGCGACATGGGTCAATCGAATAACAGCCATCTCGGCCGCCATCATCGCGTTGGGCGCCACCGACACCTCTTCAATTGCTTTCAGCAGCATTTGCCACATCCGCGACAAGACCCGCATTGGCAGCGCTTCCGCCATGGTCTGACCACGGCGGCGCTCGTCCGACGACACGGTGGGGTCTTCGACGGCCTCGGGCGTGATCTTGATCACGCTGACCCAATGAGACACCTCGGCCAGATCGCGCAGTACCGCCATGGGGTCAGCACCATCGGCGTATTGGCCACCAAGTTCGACCAGCGCCCCAGCGGCATCGCCTTTCATAATGAAATCCATCAGGTCCAGCACCCGACCACGGTCAGCAAGCCCCAACATGGCGCGCACCTGCTCAGCAGTCGTTTCACCCGCCCCATGGCTGATCGCCTGATCCAGAAGCGATTGCGCATCCCGCGCCGACCCTTCCGCCGCACGTGTGATCAAGGCCAGCGCATCATCGGCAATCGCAGCCCCTTCTGCATCGGCGATCCGA
The DNA here is from genome assembly GCF_056857795.1 of Aliiroseovarius sp. B-4. NCBI lineage: Bacteria > Pseudomonadati > Pseudomonadota > Alphaproteobacteria > Rhodobacterales > Paracoccaceae > Aliiroseovarius > Aliiroseovarius sp. B-4. The sequence goes on along the minus strand of NZ_JBSXNV010000042.1, from coordinate 126,356 downwards.
CGCAGCATGGTCAGCATGTCCTCGGGCTCGATCCGGCGCAGGTCAAACCGCTGGCACCGGCTCAGAACCGTGACCGGCACCTTGCGAATTTCGGTCGTCGCAAAGATGAACTTCACATGCTGCGGCGGTTCTTCCAGCGTCTTAAGAAGCGCGTTGAACGCGTTCTTCGACAGCATGTGCACCTCGTCGATGATGTATATCTTGTACCGCGCCGAAGCCGCACGATAATGCACGCTTTCAATGATCTCGCGAATGTCGTCCACCCCGGTGCGCGAGGCCGCGTCCATCTCCATCACGTCCACGTGCCGCCCTTCGGCAATGGCGACGCAATGCTCGCACTGACCGCATGGTTCGACCGTCGGGCCGCCCTGACCATCCAGGCCAATGCAATTCATGCCCTTGGCGATGATCCGTGCAGTCGTGGTCTTGCCGACCCCCCGAATACCCGTCATCACGAAGGCCTGCGCAATCCGGTCTGCTTCGAAGGCGTTTTTCAGCGTGCGCACCATCGCCTCTTGCCCGATCAGATCGGCGAATGTTTCGGGACGGTATTTCCGGGCGAGAACCTGATAGGGCTTTGCCTTTGGCGTATCTGAGGAAGCTGCGTCTGACATGTGACCCTTCGGTGCCGGATTCGTATCCGGGCCAGATTAAGCCGGGCATCACACGGCGTCCACCGAACTCTGGGTTGGAGCTGGCCTGCCCATATGATAAACGCGCAATATGCCAAACAGCTTCACCATATCCGACCTTGCGCTGGGAAGCGGACACCTGGGCATCTGCCCGCTTCCGGGGCGCTGGGGCAGATATTCTGATGACCTTGCTACAATACAGAAATGGCGCCCATCGCTTGTTCTGTCCATGACCACTGCCGGCGAAATGGCCGCACATGGGGCATCCAGCCTAAAGGCTGATCTGGCCTCAGGCAGCATCGCTTGGCATCACCTGCCCATTCGCGACTTCGGTGCACCAGATGCAGAGACAGTCGCTCGTTGGACCGAGGTATCATCCCTCGCTCAGCATGCTTTATCCCAAGGTGGCAAAGTGCTGGCCCATTGTAAAGGCGGGTGCGGACGCTCTGGCATGATGCTCTTGCGCTTGATGGTCGAGATGGGAGAAGACCCGGACAAAGCCCTGGCCCGCCTGCGCCACGCGCGCCCCTGCGCGGTCGAAACCGAGGCGCAGATGCTCTGGGCGACCCAGCCAGCGCGCTGACTGCACCGTCATCCGTGTTTCTTCTGGCCCAAAATATCCTGGGGTGAATGCGCAACGCGCAGAGGGGCAACGCCCCTTCCCTTAGCGACCTTTCCGCTTTCCCGCGCCTTTTGTGACACCTTTCACCATCTTCGAGAACCTTCTCTCCCGCGCCCGGCTTTCTGCCACAGTCTCGGTGTTCTTCGCCTCGCCCGCCCGCAGCTTGCGCCAGCGTTGCAACCTTTCCAGATCCAACTCTCCGGCCTCAATAGCCGCGCGCACCGCGCAACCCGGTTCTGTCTCATGGGCGCAGTCAGAAAACCGACATTGCGTTTCCAACTCGGCCAGATCGTCAAAAACGCTGTCGATCCCTTCGCGTGTGTCCAAAAGGCGCAAGGCCCGCATCCCTGGCATGTCGATGATCCAGCCGCCGTGCTGCATTGGGTGCATACTGCGCGCCGTGGTCACATGTCGCCCCTTGGCGTCATCCTCACGAACGCCGCCCGTCGCGGCGTCGCCCCCGGTCAGCCCGTTGGTCAGAGTGGTCTTTCCCACGCCAGACGACCCGATGAACGCCGCCGTCTGTGGCGGTTTGCACCACGCAGCTACGGCTTTGGCCGCTTCGGGATCGCGCGCGTTCACGGTCAGGATTGTCAGCATCGGGTCCAGCGCCTGCGCTTCGGCCTCATAGGCGCGGGTATCATCGCATAGATCGGCCTTGGTCAGCACCAACACGGGATAACACCCGGCCTCGTGCGCAAGGGCCAGAAATCGCTCGATCCGCGCAATGTTGAAATCGTCATTGCACGAGGTCACGATAAACAACGTGTCCACATTCGCCGCGATCAACTGCGTCTGCGCATCCGTCCCGGCCGCGCGCCGTTGCAACAGCGATTTCCGCTCCAACACCCGTTGTATGCGCATTTCGGGGTCTGCAAGAACCCAGTCGCCCACCGCCAGTTCGCCCGCCGCCAGTTTGGGTGAGGTCAGACTAACCTCTCCCGCTTCGCCCAGCGCGCTCATTTGACTTCGATGAATTTCCGTAAGTCGATAGGGGGTCAGCCCCGCTGCGTCGTCGCATTGGGCTTGATAAAAAGAAGACCATCCAAGGTCCGTCAAAAGATTTGTCATTGGTTTGCCTGTCTCAGCATGGCATTTCACCCCGCGCGCAAATGCGGCTTGGGATGTGCGTGCTCAGGCAGAAAGGGGATAGTCCCGCTTAGCAAATTCCTGCCCGAAGGGTGGTGACGACAATCATGAAAGCCCTCCGTTCATTGATCCGCGCTGGCGCAAACCGTATTCAGTATCCCGGTTCGACAAAAAAGCTGTTCTGCCTGTCGGTGCTTCAATTGCCTTGCAACTGAAACCGGGTGAGAGGCTGAACACGACCCAAGCGGGGCTCGTTGTGGCTGCTTCCTTCCGGACCTGACCAGATTGGCGAGGCGCCTGCCCGCGCCAACCTCTCGCCCCTCATATATGAGGCAGCTTTGACCGATGCAAGCCTCAGAGTTCCATCTCGTAATGTGCAAACCCTTGGTGGTCACACATATCTACACAACGGATGGGCAACCAAGGATAGTGCGCACGCGATATACAGGCCGCAGGCGACGACTTGAACCGGACGCTGGCCCCGGCCACCTCGGCGAACCGCCAGACCGGATCGGCGGGGACATCGACGGATCCCACCCTCTGCACATATCCTTTCAGAACATCCCGGATGGCCAGTGGAGGAATGGCGACGATCCGGTCCTCCGGGACGGGCGGATAGCCGCCGCCTCCGCAAGCCCTGAAATCGCTAGTGGCCAGAAGGAATTCATCCTCGTCCCGAACCGGTTTTCCCTTGTGCCGCAGATCGACAATACGTCCACCGCTTGACCCCGACGCCGCGCCATCCGGCGTGAACCGTGCCGGTTGGCTCAGGTCAATCTTATAGGTCAGTCCCAGAACGGATTCGAGCAGATAGCCCGGCGTTCCATCGTCTTTCAACGCAACTGCCCGTTCCCCCGGCAACACCTGATTGAACAGGCTCGCGGACCGCTCCAACCAGTTCTTCAGATAAGCACCGGTTGCGCGAACCAACACTAGCTCGTTCGGGAACACATACAGATCGGACAGGCACCGCAGGGTCATCTGCCCCGCACGCACGCTGGAATAATAGTTTGGCCCAGCCAGCCCCCCAGACTTGAACGGCGCGCTTGCAGCCAGAACCGGCAGAACCAATCCCGGTTTGTCGGCCTGAAATTGCTGGGCGTGCGCCATCATTGCCTCTTGCACAAGGCGGGTCGCACGGTCACCCCCAACAAGCGCGAAATAGTTGTCCAGATCTTTTGCGCAGCGGGCAATCGGTGTGCGCATATGGTTGAGCGTACTTTCATGCAGTTGCTGAACCCAGTTCGGAAACTGCTTTGGCGCTTTGGGCGCGACACCCGAATCTTCAGCCCTCGTTACTTTTCTTAATGTGGCCCGGCCCGACGCGACGAACCACCGGACCCCATCATGCGCCAGATCAAGGTCGATCACTCCAAGATGCGACCCCCAGAACCCCGGCACGATGGTTGGCACCTGGTTCAGGTGGTCACTCAGCCCGTCCGGCCCGACCATGGACGCGCCCGGCTCTGGAAATACCTGATGCGAATGGCCGCCGACGATCGCGTCGATCCCCGCTACGCGCGACAGCGGAAGCAGCGCATTTTCCATCCCTTCGACATGGGTGTCGTCACCCAATCCAGAATGCGCCAGCGCAACGACGATATCCGCCCCCCGCGCCTTCAGATAGGGCACAAAAGACCGCGCGGTCTGGATGATGTCACGTATCTGCGGAGCAGTCCCTGAGTTATGCCCAAATTTCAGAGAGCCGGGAGGCAGAAACCCGATCACGCCGATACGAATGCAGCGCTCTACACCCGTTGAGTCGGTGATTTTGCGGTTCAGAACCGTGAAGGGCGGCACGAGGGTGGCGTCCTGCAAAGGCGTCGCAGCCCGTCGCACGATGGTATTGGCGGATACGACTGGAAATTCTGCCTGCTCGATGGCGTCGAACAAGACCTCGATCCCGCGGTCGAAATCGTGATTGCCCAGAGTGGCCGCGTCATACCCCAGATGGTCCATCGCGGCGATCATCGGATGCACGGTCGGGGCGTCTGCCCCACTTGCGGCGCGATACTGTTCGACGACCAGATCGCCCATCGCGGTGCCGTGCAGGAAATCCCCATTGTCCAGAAGGATCGTATTCGGTTCTTCGGCACGTGCGTCAGCGATCAGTTGTGCCGTATTGGTCAAGCCCCAGCCATCCACGGGCCTGTCGGACAAGTAGTCATAGGGGAGGATGTGCATATGCAGGTCCGTGGTCGCAAGAATGCGCAAGCGAGCGCGGATCGTGTCCTCGCAACCGGTGGTTTGCTCAAATTGCGTCAACACCAATGACCCTCCTGCCCATTTGCGGCGCGTTCTCTTCGGGATTCGCGTTCGAGCCATTGAAAAACATTCAAAGGTAATTTGAAAGAGATCATTTGCAACTTTAGCGTGCTTAAATCCGAATACTTCGAATGCGGGTGCCAAACCCCGGATGTCCTGCTAGCGTGTCCAAAAAGCGACCAGCAAAGACGAGGTGCGTATGAAAATCGCCGAACAGGTCACTTTCGGCACCGGTCTTCTGGACCGTGCGGCAAACTTGCGCACAGACAGCAAAGGGTTGCTACACTCGGCCCGGATGGCACGCATTCTTCCTGTCTGGCGCGGCAAGCCGATGTTTGACCGGGGAACCGAACACCATACCACACTGGCTTACCTGACGCTGGACCATCCCCAACTGCTCTTGCGGCAAGACCTTTTGGTATTTCTGGGCCGCGACGACCACGGCCCGATATTTGCGGTGGATGTCTCGGACTGGACGGCCAAAGGGAACGCCCCTGACCCAAGCGCCTTCGTCGATCAGACATGGCAACATTTCCCCGACACGCCCGACACGCAGGGATTTGCCGAACTGCGTGGTGTCATGACGCAGCTTACCCCGTCGGAGGCGGAGGTCGCCGCCACCGCGCGCAGCATTCTGGAATGGCATCGCATCCACGGTTTCTGTGCCAATTGCGGGACGAAGAGCGTTCCCGTGCAAGCAGGCTGGCAACGTGATTGCCCGGCTTGCGCGCGGCCACATTTTCCGCGCACCGATCCGGTAGTCATCATGCTGATCACCCACGGCAACGCGGTTCTGATCGGGCGCAACGTCCTGTGGCCGACGGGCATGTACTCGCTGTTGGCGGGATTTATGGAACCGGGAGAAACCATCGAAGCCGCCACCCGGCGGGAGGTCTTTGAAGAAACCGGCGTGCGTGTTGGCACTGTCGGGTATCTGGCGTCCCAACCTTGGCCCTATCCATCCTCCCTGATGATCGGCACCCGTGGATTGGCGACCACGACGGAAATCACCATCGACCCCAACGAGTTGGAGCAGGCGCAGTGGGTCACACGTGAGCAGATGCTGGAGGTGTTCGCCGGCCAAAAGCCTGATATGCTGCCTGCCAGAAAGGGATCAATTGCACATTTTCTGCTGTCAAACTGGCTTGCAGACCGGCTTGATTAAGACCACAACCTGCCAAAGAGCGTCGGAAACCAAAGAGACCCCGCATGAAGTTCAAGACCCGCGAAGACATTGAGGCCACGTTGGAGCAGGTGTTCGAAGCTGTGTCGGACTTCGACGGGATGGAACGGGCCGCCCTGCGCCGCGGGGCCGAAGTCACACGCACCGACAACCTGACATCACCGGGACAAGGTATGACCTGGCACGCCGCGTTCCCGTTTCGCAATCGCACGCGAACAGCCGACATGCTGTTGAAAACCTATGATGCACCGCATCAGATCGAGCTGTTCTCGAAAGTGTCCGGGATCGAAGCAACGGTTGAAGTCGAACTTCTGTCGCTGTCGCGCAACCGCACCCGCATGACAATGAGTATCGACATGCGGCCCAAGACCATTCCCGCCAGACTGCTTTTGCAATCCATGAAGCTGGCACGCGCGTCATTGGTGCGGCGTTATCGCAAGCGAGTAGCGAATTACGCGCAATCCATCGAAAACCGGTATCGCACCACCGTTCACCCGATTCGCTGAACTGTCAGCAATCAGTCGCGAGCCGGATCGCGTGGATAGACCCCAAGAATTTCAAGCGTCGATGTGAAATAGGCCAGTTCTTCCAGTGCAAGCTGGACAGGGCGATCGTCGGGATGGCCTTCAATATCGGCATAAAACCTGGTCGCAGTGAATGATCCGTCCACCATATAGCTTTCCAGCTTGGTCATGTTGACGCCATTGGTCGCAAATCCACCCATCGCCTTGTAAAGCGCGGCAGGAATATTGCGCACTTCGAAGACAAAAGTGGTCATCATGCCGTGATCGCCACGACGCGTATGATCGGCTTCGCGCCCCATGATCACGAAGCGCGTGGTGTTATGACCGTGATCTTCCACGTCCTCGGCCAGCACATCCAGCCCATAGATCTCGGCAGCGAGGGCCGAAGCAAGAACGCCCTCGCCTTCAGCTTTTGACTGGGCGAGCTTCGCCGCGGCCCCGGCGCTATCGGCCGCAGAGACCCCGCGAATGCCGTGGCTTTTCAGGAAAGCCGACGATTGCGGGATCAGCACCAAATGAGCCCGCACAGTCTTGATGTCGTCAATCTTTGCGCCCGGCAGGCCCAGCAGACTGATACGCACACGCACGAAGGCCTCGTCCAGAATGCGCAGCCCGCTTTCTGGCAGCAAACGGTGAATATCGGCAACCCGGCCATATGTGGTGTTCTCAATCGGCAACATCGCTTGATCTGCACTGCCGCTGCGCACCGCCGCGATCACCTCTTCAAAGGACTCGCAGGGCATCGGTTCAAGGTCGGGACGGGCGGCGATACAGGCCTCATGCGAATAAGCACCAGGTTCCCCCTGAAAGGCGATACGGCTGGTCATTTCGCGGCCCTCTTTTTGGCGGATTGTGTTAAAGTGCACCTTGTCGCGCCTCATATCGCTTGAAACATGGCAATGGAAGCGGCTAGAAGGCTTTTGACTTTGGATGAGACGGAACGCGACATGTTCGACACAATGACAACGACAAAAGCCGGGGCCGCTGTAATCGGTGCCCTCCTGTTCTTCCTGCTGGGCTCTTGGGCAGCAGACAGCCTGTATTCGACCGAATCCGCTGACCACGTCGGCGAAGACGGTGTTGCCGAAACCGGCTACATGATCGCAACCGACACTGGAGGTGGCGAGGCTGAGGAAGAAGAAGAGGCCGTGCCATTCGCAGACCTGCTGGCTGCGGCTGATCCTGCCAAAGGTGAAAAAGTCTGGGGCAAATGCAAAGCTTGCCACAAGTTGGAAGATGGCGCCAGCGGCACCGGGCCGCACCTTTACGGTGTTGTCGGTCGCGAAGTGGCCAGTGTTGACGGGTTCAATTATTCCGATGCTCTGGTCGAGCATGGCGGCAGTTGGGGACCGGACGAGTTGAACGAATGGCTGGCCAACCCGAAAGCCTATGCGCCGGGCAACAAGATGACCTTTGCCGGTTTGAAAAAAGAATCCGATCGCGCCGATCTGATTGCCTATCTTCAATCCATTGGCGGCTGAACGCTGACCTATCCGTGTTTCTGGGTCGCTCCTTGCCGGGGCGGCCTTTTTCTTTGCGTTCCCATCACCGATTTGGCCTGATCTTACTCCGATCACCAAATCGCGCCTTGCAGTTTATCCAGCTGCCCCTTTAGCTTGGAAAAAACGATTTTCGTCGATCCGCTGAAGGAGACCCTGATGAAGCAAGTCCGGACACGCACCATCGCCGCCAAATCCAATCCTCTTGTGCAGGCTTCGTGGGGCTTGCTCGTCGGACTGGTGCTGCTGCTCACACCGGTTCTTGCGCAGGCCGAGACGACTGTTAAATCCCATGCCTACTCGTATTTCGGCACGCCTAAATATGGACCGGACTTCCCCCATCTTGACTATGTGAACCCAGACGCGCCCAAGGGTGGCGAGATCGTCATATCGTCCGAGAACGGCACATTTGACAGCTTCAACCCCTTCGCACGCAAGGGGGTGCCGGGGGCGCTGGCCTCCAGCAATATTGAACGGCTGATGACCAGCACAGCGGACGAGATCGGCACATCCTATGGGCTGCTCGCTGAAAGCCTGGAATATCCCGAGGACGAAAGCTGGGTGATCTTCACCCTGCGGCCCGAAGCCCGCTTTGCCGACGGAACCCCTGTCACCGCCGAAGATGTTGTGTTCACTCATGATCTGTTCATGGAACAAGGGTTGGTCAGCTTCCGCGAAGGTGTCAGCAGGATAATTGCCAATGCCGAAGCCCTTGATGCACGCCGCGTCAAATTCACTTTTCATCCTGACAGTTCGGTCCGTGACCGTATTGGACAGGCCGGTTCAACACCGGTCCTGTCAAAAGCGTGGTTTGAAAAGACCGGTGCGCGGTTGGATGAAAGCCGGCTGGAACAAGCGATGGCCACCGGCCCCTATATGCTGGACAGCTATCAGATCAACCAGCGCATCGTTTACAAACGCAACCCGGATTATTGGGGGGCGGATTTGCCAATCAATATCGGGCGCTGGAACTTTGACACGATCCGGGTTGAGTATTTTGCAGATAGCAACGCCGCGCTCGAAGGATTTTCATCCGGTAGCTATACGTTCCGTGTCGAAAACAGCTCGAAGGAATGGGCGACGTCCTACGATTTTCCTGCGGTGAAGAACGGACAGGTGATCAAGGCAGAGCTGGATGACGGCAATCAGGCCTCGGGTCAGGGTTTCGTGTTCAATCTGCGCCGCGAGAAGTTTCAGGACGTTCGAGTGCGCGAAGCGATTGGCCTTATGTTCAACTTCACATGGTCCAATGAAGCTCTTTTCTATGGCCTCTACGAGCGGGTGAACAGCTTCGCCGAAAACTCCTATCTGGAAGCCACCGGCATGCCCTCGTCTGAAGAACTGGCCTTGTTGGAGCCGTTTGGCGACAAGCTGCCCGAGGGCGCTCTGGGCGAGGCAATCATGGCCCCGACGTCGGGTGACAAACAGTTTGACCGGCGAAATGCCCGTGAAGCGTCACGTTTGCTTGAGGATGCAGGCTGGACCGTCGGCAACGACGGAATGCGCCGCAACGCTGAAGGCAAAACGCTGCGGGTCGAGTTTCTGACCTTTTCGCCAACCTTCGACCGGGTCATCACGCCCTATGTCGAAAATCTGCGCAAGATCGGCGTTGATGCGGTTCTGAACCGGGTGGATACGTCGCAATTCGTCGATCGCCGCTACGCGTTCGACTATGACATCATTACCGACAGCCTGGCATTCGGCTCTGAACCCGGCAGCAACCTGGCGCAGGCTTTCGGCTCGAAAGAGGCTGCGGTTTCCGTTTTCAACTCGCCCGGCGTCGCGGACCCGGTTGTGGACGGTCTGATCGAGGTTGTTCGTAACGCCGATACCAAAGAAGAGCTTGAAACTGCAACCAAAGCCCTGGACCGGGTTATGCGCGCAATGCGGATCATGGTTCCGCAATGGTACAAGAACAAGCATACCGTCGCTTACTATGACCAGTTCGAACACCCCGATCCGATGCCTCCTTATGATCTGGGCTATCTGGACTTTTGGTGGTTTAACGCAGAAAAAGCAGAAAAACTGAAGGCAGACGGCGTGCTGCGCTGACCCGCACCGCACGACCAAGGCACGAATAAGAGAGCGAGACCCAAATGGGCGCATATATTCTGCGCAGGCTTCTTCTGATTATCCCCACCCTGCTTGGGATCATGGTGATCAACTTCACCCTGACCCAGTTCGTCCCCGGTGGACCGATTGAACAGATCATCGCCCAGATGGAGGGCGAAGGCGATGTGTTCGCCACAATTGCAGGCGGTGGCGGGGATGCCGGGGGGGCAGGCGGCGGTGGCGATGAACGCTACCTGGGTGCGCGGGGCCTGCCGCCTGAATTCATTGCAGAGTTGGAGAAAGAGTTTGGCTTCGACAAGCCGCCGGTCGAACGGTTCTTCAATATGCTTTGGAATTATATCCGGCTGGATTTCGGTGAAAGCTATTTCAGGTCAATAGGCGTGTTCGAACTGGTCGCCGAAAAGCTGCCGGTGTCGATCACGCTCGGGCTGTGGTCCACCGTGATCGCCTATCTCATCTCGATCCCGCTGGGTGTGCGCAAAGCGGTGCGGGACGGGTCGCGGTTCGACACTTGGACGTCCGGCGTGATCATCGTTGCCTATGCCATCCCCGGCTTTCTGTTCGCCATTCTTCTGCTGGTGGTCTTTGCAGGTGGTTCATACCTGCAATGGTTCCCTTTGCGGGGTTTGACATCCGATAACTGGAGCGAGCTTAGCCTTTGGGGTAAGATCGTCGATTACTTCTGGCACATCACCCTGCCGGTTTTTGCCTCTACCATCGCCAGCTTTGCGACGCTGACACTTCTGACCAAGAACAGCTTTCTGGACGAGATCAAGAAGCAGTATGTCGTCACCGCTCGCGCCAAGGGGTTGACCGAACACCGGGTGTTGTATGGGCACGTTTTCCGTAATGCCATGCTGATCGTGATCGCGGGCTTCCCTGCCGTGTTTCTTGGCGTCTTTTTCGGCGGCTCGGTGATCATCGAAACGCTGTTCTCGCTGGATGGGCTTGGCCGTCTGGGGTTCGAAGCGGCCTTGCAGCGCGACTATCCGGTGATTTTCGGAACGCTCTTTGTCTTTGGCCTGATCGGCCTTCTGGTCGGCATCCTGTCCGACCTCATGTATGTCTTTGTCGATCCGCGCATCGACTTTGAAGGGCGCGAGGTCTGATTATGGCGTTGTCCCCCCTGAACAAACGCCGCTGGCGCAACTTCCGCCGCAACAGTCGCGCCTTCTGGTCGCTGATCCTGTTCTGTTTCCTGTTTGGCCTGTCGCTGCTGGCCGAATTCATCGCCAACGACAAACCCATTCTGGTCAGCTATCAGGGCGAGCTTTACGCGCCGATCTTCAAGTTTTATCCCGAAACCACCTTCGGAGGCGATTTCAGAACCGAGGCGAATTACGGCGATATCGAAGTTCAATGCCTGATCAAATCCGGTGGCTCTGAAGCCTGCTGGGATGACCCCGAAGACACCATTGCGCAGGCCGAGACCGGAATGGTGGCCGGGTCCGATATTCAATCGGGCTGGCTCCTCTGGCCGCCGATCCCCTATAGCTACACGACCATCGTGGACACGGGCGGCGCGGTTCCGTCGCCCCCCACCAGCCAAAACATCCTTGGCACTGATGATACGTCGCGCGATGTAGCGGCGCGCGTGATCTATGGCTTCCGACTATCTGTGTTTTTCACCATAATCGTGACGGTTCTGACTTCGGTCGTCGGCATCAGTGCCGGGGCCATCCAAGGCTATTTCGGTGGCTGGGTGGACCTCGTGTTCCAGCGCATTCTGGAGATCTGGAGTTCGACCCCCTCCCTTTACGTCATCATCATCCTGTTCGCCATATTGGGGCGAAGTTTCTGGCTTTTGGTCTTTGTGACCGTGCTGTTTGGCTGGCCCGCCCTGGTGGGTGTCGTGCGGGCCGAGTTCCTGCGCGCGCGCAATTTCGAATATGTTCGCGCCGCCCGCGCGCTTGGAGTGGCGAACCGGGTGATCATGTTCCGACATGTGCTGCCCAACGCCATGGTTGCCACTCTGACCATGTTGCCCTTCATCATCACCGGCACAATATCAACCCTTGCCACTCTGGATTTTCTGGGCTTCGGCCTGCCCTCATCGGCCCCATCGCTGGGCGAATTGACCCGGCAAGCCAAGGCCAACCTGCAAGCGCCGTGGCTGGGGTTCACAGCGTTCCTGACTTTTTCGATCCTGCTGTCCCTGCTTGTCTTCATCTTCGAAGGCGTGCGCGACGCGTTCGACCCGCGAAAGACCTTCCAATGAGCGTGCTTCACGTCAAAGACCTGCATGTCGGCTTCCGTCAGGATGGCCAGCTTCACCCCGCCGTGCGCGGTGTCAGTTTCGAGGTCGGCAAAGGCGAAACTGTCGCCATTGTCGGCGAAAGCGGGTCGGGCAAATCCGTCACCGCCCTGTCCACCGTCTCGCTTCTGCCAGACAGCGCACAGATCAGCGGGTCGATCACCTATGACGGGCGCGAGATGATCGGCGCCACGACCTCGGCGCTGCGCGACGTGCGTGGCAATGACATCAGCTTCATCTTCCAGGAACCGATGACATCGCTGAACCCGTTGCACACCATCGAAAAGCAGTTGACCGAGTCGATTGAGCTGCATCAGGGGCTGAAAGGCGACGCCGTGCGCGCGCGTATTCTTGAGCTTCTGAACAAGGTTGGCATTCGAGACGCCGAAACCCGGCTGGCCCATTATCCGCACCAATTGTCGGGCGGACAGCGGCAGCGGGTGATGATCGCCATGGCCCTGGCCAACGGGCCGGAACTGTTGATCGCAGACGAACCCACCACGGCGCTGGACGTGACCATTCAGGCACAGATCCTCGACCTGCTGGCCGAGTTGAAAGACAGCGAGGGAATGAGCCTTCTGTTCATCACCCATGACCTGGGCATTGTGCGCAAGATTGCGGACCGGGTCTGCGTGATGAAAGACGGCGTGATTGTCGAAGAAGGGCTGACCGCCGCGTTGTTTGCCAATCCGCGCCACGATTACACCCGTACCCTGATCAATGCCGAGGCACAGGGCCGCCCCGATCCCGTCCCCGAAGACGCACCCGAAATCGCCCACACCAAGGACTTGCGAATCTGGTTCCCAATCCAGCGCGGCCTGTTGCGCCGCACCGTCGGGCACGTGAAGGCGGTGAACGCCGCCAGCTTCGCGGTCCGGGCGGGGGAAACCGTCGGGATCGTCGGCGAAAGCGGGTCCGGCAAGACGACGTTGGCGCTGGCGGTGATGCGACTGATCAGTTCAGACGGGCCGGTGGTGTTCCTGGGCGAAAATATCCAAGGACGCAGATCGCGCCAGTTGCAACCCTTGCGCCGTGATATGCAGATCGTCTTTCAAGACCCCTATGGTTCATTGTCACCCCGTATGACAGCTGAAGAAATCATTGCCGAAGGTCTGTCGGTTCACGGATTGGAACCCGGCCGCGACCGGCGTGAAATGGTGGCTGAGATCATGGAAGAGGTCGGGTTGAACCCCACCACCATGGACCGCTATCCGCATGAGTTTTCGGGTGGACAACGTCAGCGTATCGCGATTGCGCGGGCGATGATCCTGCGGCCCAAACTTCTGGTTCTGGATGAACCAACTTCGGCTCTCGACATGACAGTGCAGGTGCAGATCGTCGATCTGTTACGCGAACTGCAAAAGAAACACGGGCTGGCCTATCTGTTTATCTCGCATGACCTGCGCGTGGTGCGCGCCTTGTCGCACAAGGTGTTGGTCATGCGCGCGGGCGATGTGGTGGAAAGCGGTCCCGCAGATCAAATCTTTGACGATCCGCAAACCGACTACACGCGCGCCCTGATGGCCGCAGCCTTCGACATCGAAGCAGTTGAGGGTGTGTCAGACTAGTTCAAGTCCGCGACTTTGGCCGGTCCCAGAACCTTGCAGCGCGTGTTGCGGGCGTTCAACCGGCGACACGCCAGATCAGCCTGTGCCTCGGACATGCCAACGAAATTTGCGTGCCAGCCATTCGACTGGCGCACAACCTTGCGCAAGGCTTCATCCAGCGTGTCAATCTCTTTCAACGCGGTTTTCAGCAGAACACGCTCGGCCTGATAACGGGATCCAAGCACACCCACATTGATCGCCCAGTGACGACCGCCCGAGGTCGACATGCGAGTGACGACTTCTGGTTCGGCCACTGTTTCGGTCTGTGGTTGCAGCGAGGTCAAGACAATCGCCGCCGGACGCGAACGCGGTGCTGCGACAGTTTCCGGTGCAGCGCTTGCAGGCGCTGCCGTCGTGCCAACGAGAGGTTGCGCGATTGGTTTTGCGGCGGGCGCAGGCGCCGCTGCCATGACGATTTCGGCAACGGATTCTGCTGTCTTGGTCGCGGCTTGCGACTCGGGTGCCGCTTCCGCCACCACCGAAGGTTCATCCTCTGGTTCCGCGATCGCAGTTATAACCGCGTCCTTGATGCTTTCGGTCAGAGCTGCAAGTTGAGCCTGCGCTGCCGGTTCCTGAGCGATCGGACGCGGGGTGGGGCGCGGACTTAGTTTGACTGCGCCGACCAGGCGAATGGTCTTGCCCGCCGCACCGGGTTGAGCGGGTTCGGCATCAACATTGGCATAGACAGGCAAGGCCGGTTTGCGTATCGGCGCACGGCTTGGCGCACGGCGGAAGCCAAGGTCCATCAGCTCGGCAACCTTTGCATTGCGGGACGCAGTGGACTGGCCGCCAAACACCGTTGTGATGATCCGTTCGCCCCCACGTTCGGCAGAGGCAACAAGGTTGAACCCAGCCGCACGGGTGTAACCGGTCTTGATCCCGTCAGCACCTTTGTAACTGTTCAGAAAACGGCGGTTCGTATTGGAGACCGCGCGCACCCCTGCATCCGTCGTAATGCGTGAAAACAGGTTGTAATACTGCGGATGGTCGAAAAACAGGTGACGCCCCAAAGTCGTCATGTCACGCGCGGTGGACAGGTGCCCGTTCTCGGTCAAACCATGTGCGTTCTTAAACTGCGTCCGTGTCATACCCAGTGCTTTCGCGGTCCGGTTCATCCTGCGGGCAAACGCCGCCTCGGACCCGGAAATTGCGATACCGATGGCAGTTGCCGCGTCATTGGCTGACTTCACGGCAGCCGCCCGGATCAGGTAACGGAACTTGATTTTCTGCCCGGCGCGCAATCCCAGCTTCGACGGTGGCTCTGCGGCTGCCTTACTGGTGATTGTCACCACCGTATCGGGGGATATCTCACCACGCTTGATCGCTTCGAACGCGATGTAAAGCGTCATCATCTTGGTCAGGGACGCTGGATGAAGCTGCGTATCGGCGTTGCGGGAATGCAGCACCTCGCCGGTGCGCGCGTCCATCACCATCGCCGCATAGGGCGCGGCTTGCGCACGGCTTGGCGCGAATTGCACGACACAGATAATCACTGCAAGAAATAGCCCAATACGGGCGCACTGCCACGGACGTAATTGCACGTCGTCCACCTTTTCTGCCTCAATCGCCTGGATCTTGTTGTCCGGCTGATTTGTTTTTTTCAGCGTAACACGAAGATTGCGCGCGAGAAAACACCTTATTTTCAATGCGCTAATTCGTGGCTCGTGGGACACGGATCGCAAGTGTTGTGGCGGTCGCCGATTTCGGGTCTATATCTTGAATTGCATTGCCCAATCCCGACTGAAACGCCTGCGCGCTTTTTCGCAACGCTGCGTTATGTCACCGGGCATCATCGGCGTCGAAACCAATTGTTGTGACTTTGCCCTCCATTTTGTATGTGGCTTGAACAAGACCCTGCACCTTGCCCCTTTTATTTGGCGGCATCGGCAATATATTCTGTGAGCCAAGCGACCCAATCATAGCAATCGGAGCAACGCCCAAATGGCCAAACTGCCCTTCATCTTGTCACAAGGCGACGGCGCCGATGATGGCGATGCAGGCCTTGCGGTGGTCACAAAGCCGAAAACCAAACGGCCGCCGATGTATAAAGTGCTGATTTTGAATGACGATTTCACCCCGATGGAGTTTGTCGTCATGGTCCTTGAACGGTTTTTCGGCATGAACCACGCGCAGGCGTTCGAGCTTATGTTAACGGTTCACAAAAAGGGGCTGGCAGTGGTCGGTGTCTTTTCGCACGAGGTTGCGGAAACCAAGGTGACGCAAGTGATGCATCTGGCCCGCGAACATCAGCATCCGCTTCAGTGCACCATGGAAAAGGAGTAGCCGCGCCAGCGGCGACCACCATGCTTCACACAAGATTGTCCCTTGCCCTGCGCGATGGCGCTGTGTCATTGCCGCAGGATGGCCGCCTGCTGGTCATTGGCCCCAACACGCGGCATGATGTGTCGGCGCTGCCCAAGGACCGCGTGACCATCTACAACCGCTTCTTTCCCGATCATGCCCACTGGACATCCCGGGGGTTCGACACGGTTCACACATTGCCCGACGGCGGGTTTGACGCAGCACTGGTCTGCGCACCGCGATCAAAACTGCTGGCGCAAGCCTGGGTGGCCGCTGCCACGAAAGCCACCGATGGCGGGTTGATCTTGCTGGACGGACAGAAGACCGACGGCATCGACAGCCTGCTGAAAGCAATCCGGCAAAAGGCGAACCTGCTTGGGGCGCTGTCCAAGGCACATGGCAAACTGGTCTGGTTCGACACTGCCGATGTTGGCGATTGGACCGCCACCGACACACAGCTTGAGGGCGGCTTCACCACCTGCCCCGGCGTGTTTTCAGCCGACGGTATCGACAAGGGATCGGCGGTTCTGGCCGCCGCAATGCCCGATGACATTACCGGTCGCGTGGCCGATCTGGGTGCTGGCTGGGGATATCTCGCGCGGCATATTCTTCAGCGACCCGGCGTCACGTCGCTTGACCTGATCGAGGCCGATCTGGTCGCGCTGGACTGCGCGAAACTGAACCTGGATGATCCGCGCGCTAATTTCATCTGGGGCGATGCGACCCAGTTTTGTCCACCTCAGCCCTATGATGTTGTCATCTCGAACCCGCCGTTTCACACCGGGCGCGCCGGAGATCCCGAGCTTGGCCGGGCCTTCATTCGCGCCGCCGCCGCAATGCTTGCCCCATCGGGGCGTTTCGTCATGGTGGCCAATCGCCACCTGCCCTATGAAGACACGCTGGGGGAACAGTTCAACACCGTCGAAGATCTGGGCGGCACACCGGGGTTCAAGCTTCTCAGCGGCGTAAAGCCACGTCGCACACGGCGCTAGGATCAGCTAGGCTCACCGGGAATCAGGAGGCACACATGTCCTTTTCCATCGCTGGCAAGACCGCCATCATCACAGGTGCCGCCAATGGCATCGGTTTGTCGATCGCCCGCCATTTCGCCGACAACGGCGCGAATGTCATCTGCGCCGATATAGACGAGGCCCGATTGTTAGACGAATGGGGTCCGAACCCCGACAGTGACACGGACGATCCGTCAAACACACGTATTTTTGCGGGCGATCTGCGTGAAAAGCTGACCATCGCCAACCTGCTATCTGCCACCATCGACGCCTTCGAGCGGGTCGACATATTGGTGAATGCCTCGCGACAGGTCATGCTGACCGATCCGCTGGATGCTGACAACAAGGCCGTGCAGATCCTGCTGGATCAGAACCTGATGACCAGCCTGCGGCTCAGCCAATTGGTGGCCAAACGAATGATACAGCAGGGCGAAGAACTGGGCGATGACGACCAGAACACGCCGCTTGGTGCCATCGTAAATCTTTCGTCCATTGCAGCCAGCCGCACCCAACCGGGCCTGATGGCCTATTCGATTGCCAGCGCCGCGCTGGATCAGATGACCCGTTCGCTGGCGGTCGCGCTGGCTGCCAATCGCATCCGGGTGAATGCTGTCGCCTTTGGATCGGTGATGAGCGCCAGTTTACAGGACACGATCCGCGACGCCGGTGAAACGCGCGAGGATATTCTTGAGGGCACCCCCCTTGGCCGCATCGCGTCCGCCAATGAAGTCGCGGAAGCTGTGCAGTTCCTGTCGTCGGAAGGGGCCGGCTTCATGACTGGTCACATCCTGACCGTCGATGGCGGGCGCAGCCTGTTGGACGCCGTTGGCAACCCTGCCCACTAACGCCGCGCCTTTTTCACCTTACCTTTGTTATGACCACAAGAGTTGTGCAACCTCGCACCTGAAGGAAAGCCTTATGACCGACAAGATGGAAGATCAGAAAGCCCGCGCCAGCGCATGGTTTCGCGACCTTCGCGACCAGATCGTCAACGCATTCGAAGGTCTTGAGGACACGCAGGCCACCGGACCTTTTGCCGACCAGCCAGCCGGGCGGTTCGACGTCAGCAAAACAACACGCGCATCGGGCGAAGACACGGATGCTGGTGGCGGGTTAATGAGCGTCATGCGCGGGGGCCGCGTCTTTGAAAAAGTCGGCGTCAACACCTCGACCGTTTATGGCACGCTGGGCAAATCCGCGCAGAAAGCCATGGCCGCACGTGGGGTGCCGGGAATGGAAGATGACCCCCGGTTCTGGGCGTCAGGCATAAGCCTTGTGGCCCATATGCAAAACCCACACACGCCCGCCGTTCATATGAACACGCGCATGTTCTGGACCCCGGACGCCTGGTGGTTCGGAGGCGGGGCGGACCTGAACCCCTGCATTGAATATGAAGAAGACACCGCGCATTTCCACAGCCAACTGGAAGCTGCCTGTCAGCGCCACGATCTAAGCTATTATGACAAATTCAAAGCCTGGGCCGATGAGTACTTCTTTGTCCCGCACCGTGGTCGTGCGCGGGGCGTTGGCGGGATATTCTATGACGATCTGAACACCGGTGACTGGGAAACTGATTTTGCCTTCACCCAGGATGTTGGCCGCGCCTTCCTGCCTGCCTTCGTTCCGGTGACAGAAGCCCGTTGTGACACGCCATGGACCGATGCCGACAAGGACAAGCAGTTGATCCATCGCGGGCTTTATGCCGAATACAATCTGGTCTATGACCGCGGCACCAAGTTCGGCCTGACCACCGGTCACGATGCCGATGCCGTGTTGATGAGCCTTCCGCCCTTTGCGAAATGGGTCTGACACGTGCCCGATGTGCGCCTTGCCATGCGATGCAGATAAGGGCAACCTGCCGGGAACGAAACGAAAGGCCTGCGCGTGACCACTTTCAAACTTGATGATTTCCTGCCTTATCAGTTGGCGGTGCTGTCCAGTCGAGTCAGTGCCGGATTTTCCCGCCATTACCGCAAAGCTTATGGGATATCGGTGTCTGAATGGCGCGTGGTCGCTCATCTCAGCCAGGCGGACAGCGTCAGCGTGCGCGAGATTCACGAACGCGTCGACATGGACAAGCCGAAAGTCAGCCGTGCAGCCTCGCGGCTTGAGGCTGCGGGCTACGTCACCAAGACTGTTAATCCGCAGGATCGGCGGTTGGTCGAGCTTAGTCTGACCCCCAAGGGGCACGAGATGATCGAAGTGCTGACGCCGATCGCGCACGCGTATGAGGCACACTTGTCCGCGCTTCTGGGCGAGAATGACGTCGAGTTTCGCCAGCGCGTCGGAAAGCTGATCGCGGCTTTGGGGACCGACCTTGCCGAAGAAGACATAACCTACACGGACTGAACCACCTTTTCTGACGGCGCGTCAGAGGCGACAACGTCGCCCCAATTGTGCGATCCTGCCCCAGAACCAAATCAACAGGGGGATTCTCATGTCCGACATCGTAATTCTTGGGGGCGCTCGCACGGCTATTGGCACGTTTGGCGGCAGTTTGGCGGCCACGCCGCCCAGCGCCCTTGGTGCCCACGTCACGCGCGAGGCGATGGCCCGCGCAGGCGTCGAACCCGGTCAGATCGGTCATGTGGCCTTCGGCCACGTGATCAACACCGAGCCGCGCGATATGTATCTGTCGCGGGTCGCCATGATCGAGGCTGGCATTCCCGACACCACACCTGCAATGAACGTAAACCGCCTGTGCGGGTCCGGGCTTCAGGCCGTGGTGTCCATCGCGCAATCGCTGATGCTGGGCGACGCCGATTACGGTGTTGCCGGTGGGGCCGAAAGCATGAGCCGCGCACCGTATATCCTGCCCCAAGCCCGCTGGGGCCAGAAGATGGGCGACACCGGCGCGCAAGACATGATGCTGGGCGCATTGAACTGCCCGTTTGGCACCGGGCATATGGGCGTCACGGCGGAAAACGTCGCGGCCGAGCATGATGTCAGCCGCGCAGATCAGGACGCTTTCGCCCTGGAAAGCCAGACACGCGCTGCCGCTGCCATTGAAGCAGGGCGTTTCGACAGCCAGATCGTCCCCATCGAGGTCAAACAACGCCGCGAAACGGTGCAGTTTGCCCGTGACGAACACCCCAAACCCACGACGACCGAGGCTTTGGCCGGTCTGCGCACCGTGTTCCAGAAGGACGGAACGGTTACGGCGGGCAATGCCTCGGGTATCAACGACGGAGCAGCAGCACTGGTGCTCGCACGTGCAGACGCAGCTGAGCGCGCGGGTCTGACGCCCATGGCCCGTATCATCGGCTATGGCCACGCGGGCGTGCGGCCCGAGGTGATGGGCATTGGCCCGGTGCCTGCGGTCGAAAACCTGTTGGCAAGGACCGGGCTGACCGTGGCCGATTTCGACGTGATCGAGTCAAACGAGGCGTTCGCGGCCCAGGCCATCGCAGTGAACAAAGGGTTGGGGCTGGATCCGGCCAAGGTGAACCCGAACGGTGGGGCCATCGCCTTGGGACACCCCGTCGGGGCAACCGGCGCGATCATCACGATCAAGGCGCTGTATGAGCTTGAGCGGATTGGCGGGTCGAAAGCGTTGATCACCATGTGTATCGGCGGCGGTCAAGGGATCGCGCTGGCCATCGAACGTATCTGATCAGATGGAGGATCTTGCCCGGCGTCAGCGCCGGGCAAAGACTTACTTCCAGTCGAAGAAATCGTCGCCGGCACGTGACAAAAGCTCTTGGGCCAGTTTGATGCCAAGCGCGGGTCCGTCTGATACAGGCCCCGAAATCTGATCTGACTTTGCCTCTGACCCATCTGTGCGCAGGATTTCCCCGCGCAGGGTCAGGGTGTCGCCATCCAGCGTGGCAAGGGCCGCAATCGGGGTCTCGCACGACCCATCCAATGCACCGAGAAAAGCGCGTTCAGCGGCCAGCCGTTGGCCGGTTTCCGCGTCGTGGATGGCATCCAGCATCTCTTTGACGCGCAGATCGTCAGCGCGCCGTTCGATGCCAATGGCACCTTGGGCGACAGCGTTCAGCATTTCCTCGGTCGGGATCGCTGTTTTCGGCACGCCGTCCATCCCCAGACGGTTCAGACCCGCCATCGCAAGAAAAGTCGCCTCGGCCACCCCATCTTCCAGTTTTTTCAGGCGGGTCTGGACGTTTCCGCGAAACTCGACAACCTCAAGATCGGGACGACGGTTCAGAAGTTGGGCTTTGCGACGCAGGGACGAGGTGCCGACCACGGCGCCCTTGGGAAGATCACGGATCGACCTGTAGTTGATCGACACGAACGCATCGCGGGTATCTTCACGCGGCAGGTTGCAGTCCAGAACAAGCCCTTCGGGCTGTTCGGTTGGCATATCCTTCATCGAATGCACGGCAATGTCGATACGGCCATCCAGCATCGCCTCTTCGATTTCCTTAGTGAACAGACCCTTGTTGCCAATCTCTTTCAACGGGCGATCTGCGTCGATCAGGGCACGATCATCACCGGTGGTGTGGATCACGACGATCTCGAACGCCGCTTCGGGAAGGTCGAACGCAGCCATCAGGCGGCGACGTGTTTCATGCGCCTGTGCCAGCGCCAAAGGGCTGCCGCGGGTGCCGATTTTCAGGGGGGTGTCGGGGGTCGGATATGCATGTGTCATGCCCATCGTTTACGACGGAAGATCAGGGCTGTCCATGCCTGCGGCACCCCGCACGCTTGACATCCTGTCGCGTGTGAGGGACCACGTCTGAAACGCCGACAGGAAAGGCCCGCACTCATGACCCAGCAAAAGACAATCCTACGCGCATTGGCGGGCGAAACGCTGCCCACGCCGCCAATCTGGATGATGCGTCAGGCTGGGCGCTACCTGCCGGAATACCGGGCCACGCGGGCCGAAGCGGGGGATTTTCTGAAACTGTGTTATAACCCGGAACTGGCAGCCGAAGTGACCTTGCAACCTATTCGCCGCTATGGGTTTGACGCGGCAATCCTGTTTGCCGACATCCTTCTGGTGCCGCAGGCGCTTGGCGCGGATTTGTGGTTCGTCACCGGGGAAGGCCCGCGCTTGTCCACCATCACCAGCCAGGCCGATTTTGACAAACTGGTGGGCAAGGACGACATCCACAAGACGCTGAACCCGATTTACGAAACGGTGCGCATCCTGCGCCGCGCGTTGCCGGACGAGACCACGCTGATCGGCTTTGCCGGAATGCCGTGGACCGTCGCGACCTATATGATCGCAGGGCAAGGCACAAAGGATCAGGGCCCGGCCCATGCGCTGAAAGCCGAAAACCGCCCGCTGTTCGAGGCGGTGATGGACCGGCTGACCGAGGCCACCATAGAATACCTTTCGATGCAGATCGACGCCGGGGCCGAAGTGGTAAAGCTGTTCGACAGCTGGGCCGGGTCGCTGAATGACGACGATTTCCGGAAATACGCTGTGGAACCGGCCCGCAAGATCACGCTGGCGCTGAAAGAGC
This sequence comes from Aliiroseovarius sp. B-4, assembly GCF_056857795.1. Taxonomy (NCBI): domain Bacteria; kingdom Pseudomonadati; phylum Pseudomonadota; class Alphaproteobacteria; order Rhodobacterales; family Paracoccaceae; genus Aliiroseovarius; species Aliiroseovarius sp. B-4. The sequence continues at coordinate 103,865 of NZ_JBSXNV010000042.1, read as the reverse complement.
GCCACCCCGGCATTCCCGTAATCGGATTCCCGCGCGAGGCGGGCGACGGGTATATCGGCTTTGCCAAGGCGACAGGCGTCGATTGTGTGGCGATTGATAACTCGGTCAGCCCGGACTGGGCGGCCAAGCACGTACAGGTCGATGGCTGTGTGCAGGGCAACCTTGCCTCAAGCCATATGGTGACGGGTGGGCAGGCTCTGGTGGACGAGACCCGCAAGGTTGTCGAGGCGTTCAGGAACGGCCCGCATATCTTCAACCTGGGTCACGGGATTACGCCGGATGCCGACCCGGAAAATGTGCAGTTGATGATCGACACGGTGCGGGGCGGCTGACGTCGCTGGGGGCGTTGCCCCCGCGCGAAAGCCTGTCGGCTTTCCCCCTCCCCCAGGATATTTCAGGCCAGAAGAAACGCTTGGTCTTGTCAAGTTGGGCAGGCCCGTGTCTTGTGCGCGGGTTGTCGAAAGGAAGCTGGGATGCGGCTTGGTATTGCCACCCTGATCATTGCATATGTCCTCAGCCAGTTCTATCGCGCATTTCTGGCGGTGATGACACCGGCTCTGAAGGCAGATCTGGGGGCAACGCCCGAGGATCTGGCCCGCGCATCGGGGGCGTGGTTCTTGGTGTTTGCGTTGATGCAGATTCCGGTGGGTTGGGGGTTGGACAATATCGGCCCGCGCAAGGTGACAGCAGCGTTGTTGGCTGTTGGCGGAGCTGGCGGGGCCGCGGTGTTTGCGATGGCCACCACGCCGGATCATATACTTTATGCGATGGTGTTGATCGGGATCGGCTGTTCGCCGGTTCTGATGGCAAGCTATTACATCTTCGCCCGCATCTATTCCCCGAGGGTTTTTGCAACACTGGCCGGTATGGTCATCGGCATAGGATCACTGGGCAACATCGCCGGCGCATTGCCGATGGCGCTGGCAGTCGAGCAGTTCGGGTGGCGCGCCAGTCTTTGGGCGATGTCTGCGGTGACGCTTGTGGTGGCGGGTATGATCATGCTGGCTGTGGACAACCCGCCCAAACTGGTTGCAAAAGACGGTGCCTCGAAAGGGTCGGTTCTTGACCTGTTGAGGATGCCCGCGCTTTGGGCGATCTTCCCTATCATGCTTGTGAATTACACCGCCGCCGCCGGGTTGCGCGGCAGTTGGGCGGGTCCGTATCTGCGTGATGTCTATGGGCTGGGGACGACGGGCATCGGTTGGGCCACCATGGGTATCGCCATGGCCATGGTGGTTGGTAGTTTCGCTTATGGCCCGATGGATCGCCTGTTCAACACCCGAAAATGGATCGTCTTGCCCGGCAACATGATTGCCGTAGGGCTGGTGTTCCTGTTGTGGGTTGTGCCGGACACAGGCGCCTGGCGCGCTTCGTTGATCATGGCGGCCATTGGGCTGTTCGGGGCGAGTTACCCGCTGATCATCGCACATGCCCGCAGCTTTGTGCCACCGCATCTGGTGGGACGCGGTGTCACCCTGATGAACATGTTTGGGATCGGCGGTGTCGGGCTGTTCCAATATGCTTCGGCCAGCGTGTTTCAAGCCGCACAAGGCCCTGATGTGTCGGTCACGGCCCCCTATCAGGCCGTGTTCCTGTTTTTTGCGGTTCCGGGATTGATCGGCTGTCTTCTGTATCTGCTAAGCGCAGATCGCACTGACTAGGCGCTTCTGCGTCGCTGTGGACGACGTTTTTTGGCCGGAGCGGCATCCGCGCGCGGTTTTGCGTGGGCTGCCCCGTTGGCGCGGGGTTTGCGCCCACTTCCTCCACCACCGCCGCGACGTCCACCACCGCCGCCACCGCCGCCACCTTGGGTGCGGGTTGGGCGTTTTTCCTCGACCGGGCGTGTGCCGCCCAGGATCGGGATCTCGATCTTCATGACTTTTTCAATGTCGCGCAGCAGACCAAGCTCGACGCCTGATACGAAAGAAATCGCGTCGCCGCCTGCACCGGCGCGGGCCGTCCGGCCAATGCGGTGAACATAGTTCTCGGCGACTTCGGGCAGATCGAAATTGTAGACATGACTGACGCCCGGAATGTCGATACCACGGGCGGCAACATCGGTGGCAACCAGAACGCGGGCCTCGCCCGACCGGAACGCGGCCAGTGCACGGTCGCGTTGACCCTGACTTTTATTGCCGTGGATCGAAACTGCTTTGAATCCCTCTGCGACGAGCGTTTTCATCAGCTTTTCAGCGCCATGCTTGGTGCGCGAAAACACCAGCGACAGCGAGTCCGCGTCATGGCGCAAAAGGTCAATCAACAGCGTGATTTTCTCATTTCGGCCGGGCGAATAATAGATGCCCTGCGTCACCTTATCGGCGGCTTTGCCCGGAGGTGATACCTGCACCCTGGCGGGGTTGGTCAAATAGGCGCGGGACAGTTCTTCCATCTGTTTGGGCATGGTGGCCGAGAACAGCATGGTCTGGCGCGGGGTGCCCAGTTCGGGGGCGATCCGGCGCAGCGCATGGATGAACCCCATGTCAAGCATCTGGTCAGCCTCGTCCAGCACAAGGAATGACGCCGTATCCAGACGGATTGCTTTACGATCCAGAAGGTCAATCAAACGTCCCGGTGTAGCGACAAGAATGTCGATACCCGGTGCCAGTGTGCTGATCTGTTTCTTGATCGACATGCCGCCGACCACGGTGCGCACTTTCAGATGTGTGCCGTCGACATAGTCGCGCAGGTTCACCGCGATCTGGTTCACCAATTCGCGTGTGGGGGCAAGGATCAGCGCTTTGACCGATTTCGGTTCGCGCTTGTCATGGTTGCGCAGCAATTGGTGGATCAATGGCAGGCCAAAGGCTGCCGTCTTGCCGGTGCCAGTCTGGGCCAAGCCCATTACATCGCGGCCTTCAAGGACCAGCGGAATCGCTTTGATCTGAATAGGGGTCGGCGTTTTATATCCGGCTTCGGTCACGGTTGTGACCAGCTTCGGGTCAAGCCCGAGCTCTGCAAATTTTGTCATAATCGTCTTTCTGGCATGCACTCTGGCACACCGCTGTCACGCGGGTCGGGGCGTTATGCCCATCGCATCGGTTGCGGCCAATACTCGCGCTGAACCGCTTGTCCAATGCGCCGAATGGTCGTCAGCACCCCGCGTGATTTGGGAACTTTTGGGAAAAGGGCAATACGCCCTGACTCTGTCTGCCTCGCTTCTTGGGGCGGGTCGCTCACGCGTCGACCGGACAGATAGCGCCCGTATCACAGCGAAAAGCACACAAGTCAACGATAAACATGGCAGATCGCACGCATGACGCTTTCGCGCGCGCGGCATTTGCGCTATGGACGCCCTCGGTCTGTCCAGACTCACAAGGGCTTTGGCAGGCTGAATGCAATATAGGAGGCCGTGATGGGCTATAAAATCGCTGTCGTTGGTGCCACGGGGAACGTGGGCCGCGAGATGCTGAACATTCTGGCAGAACGCCAGTTTCCTGTGGACGAGATTGTCGCGCTGGCGTCGCGCCGGTCGCTCGGCACCGAGGTCAGCTTTGGCGATACCACCCTCACCACCAAGGATCTGGATGCGTTTGATTTCACGGGTTGGGACATGGCGCTTTTCGCTGTCGGGTCCGAGGCCACGAAGCAATACGCCCCCAAGGCGGCTGCCGCAGGTTGCGTCGTTATCGACAACTCGTCGCTCTATCGCTACGATCCCGACATCCCGCTGATCGTGCCCGAGGTGAACCCGCAAGCGATCCACGACTACAAGAACAAGAACATCATTGCGAACCCCAACTGCTCGACTGCGCAGATGGTTGTCGCGCTGAAGCCCTTGCATGACCGCGCCCGGATCAAACGGGTTGTTGTGTCGACCTATCAGTCGGTATCCGGTTCGGGCAAAGACGCAATCGACGAGTTGTGGAACCAGACCAAGGGCATGTATGTGCCGGGGCAGGAAGTGGCCCCGTCGGTTTATCCCAAGCAGATCGCCTTCAACGTGATCCCGCATATTGACGTCTTTATGGACAGTGGCGACACGAAAGAAGAATGGAAGATGGTCGCCGAGACGAAAAAGATCGTCGATCCGTCGATCAGGGTCACTGCGACCTGCGTGCGCGTTCCGGTTTTTGTTGGCCACTCGGAATCGGTGAACATCGAGACCGAGGAGTTTCTGGACGAAGACGAAGCCCGCGACATCCTGCGCGAAGCCCCGGGCATTCTTGTCGTGGATAAGCGCGAAGACGGCGGATACGTCACGCCGGTGGAATGTGTCGGCGACTTCGCCACCTTCATCAGCCGCATCCGTCAGGACGTGACCGTCGAGAATGGCCTGAACCTCTGGTGTGTGTCAGACAACCTGCGCAAGGGTGCCGCCCTGAACGCAGTTCAGATCGCGGAACTTCTGGGCCGCGAGGTTCTGAAGAAGGGCTGAATTCCCATAGTGAGTGAGTTGTGAGAGCCCTGCCTTCTGGTGGGGCTTTCTTACGTGTGGGAATGACAACTCAGGGTCCAGATTGGATGGTTCCGCAATGCAGCCAATGCCAACTCCTGAAAAATCGCTTTACCCTCCCGCAAGTGGAAGGTCTAGCATAAATCCCCAGATTTGATGAAATTAAAGGCACTTATGGAGATCACATTTCAAACGCTGCTGCTAGCATTTGGCCTCGGGTTACTCGGCTTCATCGAACCCTGCACCATTGGCGCACATATGCTGTTTCTGGGAGGCCAGCGGGCCCGCTCGATGGGGCAGCGGATCAGTGCAGCGTTCATCTTTATTCTGGCACGGCTCGTCGTCATGGGCGGATTTGGTGGCTTGATCGTCGTGCTGGGCCAACGCCTTATCGGGGTGCAGACAAGTGCGTGGCTTGTTTTCGGCGCAATCTATCTTGGCCTTGGGTTTGCGATAATCTCTGGTTGGGACAAAACAATGCGCCACCACATCGGGTTCGCGCCCGAACGATGGAAGGTTGCCTCCAACCCGCTTCTGCAAGGACTGGCGTTCGGGCTGAACATTCCCGCCTGCGCTGCACCGATCCTTTTTGGGCTTATGGGCACTGCGACATTCAGCGGGTCGGCGGCGACTGGTTTTCTGATGATGGCGGTCTTCGCAATCGCGCTGTCGCTCCCACTGGTGCCGCTTTCCATCATTCCCGGCCTTGCTCGGCCTCTCGAACGGCTTGCAGACTGGTTGCGACCGCGTCGCTGGCTCGTCGGTGTGATCTTTGTCGGGCTGGGTGTCTGGTCCGCCTGGTTCGGTCTGTTCGTAGAACCTGTGGATTGGAGCGGGACATGACCCCCCGCCGCCGCTTCTGGCACGTCGCAGGTGCAGGCACCGCATTTCAGGCAGGGTCGGCGGCCGTGGACAGTGCAACCGTGATGTCGGCGCTGGTTTTCCAATTGACGGGCAGCACGGTCGCGGTAGGCGCGGTTTCGACGATCCTGCGGCTCGGCTGGCTTCTGCCCCAGCTTTTCGTCGGTTATTTCGCCGGTCGCGGGACGTCTTCAATGCCCTTTTATATTGCAGGCGCATTTGGACGGACAGCGGCCATAGCAATACTCGCAATCGTTCTTTGGATCGGTGCGGCGGCCGGTTGGACCCATGCCACACTCGGTGGACTAACCCTTGGGCTTTGGGTTCTCTACGCTTTTCTCAGCGGCATCGTTGGCGTTCCCTACAACGATATTGTTGCCCGATCCGTTCCGTCGGAACGCCGGAGCCGGATGCTTTCAATCCGCTTTTTCGGTGGAGGTATCGTCGCCCTTGTCGTCGCGGCGTTGGCAGACAATTTGCTGCAAACGCTCGATTTTCCTACATCCTATGGTGCCGTGCTTGGGATCGCGGCGTTCCTGATGTTGCTCTCGTCTTTGATCTTCACTGCAATGGGAGAACCCGAGCAGAAGTCGCCTTCCAACGCGGCGAGTAGTTTCACGGCCTATTTGCGCGAGGGTGCAGTGACGTTCCAGAACGATCCGGTATTCCGTCGCTTCGTTTTTGCGCAATGGTGCGGAGGCGCTGTTCTCATCGCCGCTCCTTTTTTTGTCGTCGCGGCCGATCACCTTGGGTTAGGTTTGGAGAACGTGGCGCTGTTACTCGGTGCACAGACCATAGGAGCGCTTGCGGGAAATCCGCTTTGGGGCTGGTGGGGCGATAGCTTGGGAAAATTGAGCCTGATGCGCGCAATCGCAATTGCCCGCACAGCTCCGCCAATCGCCCTTCTGGTTCTTCTGCTGATGCCCTTTCCGCCAGAGCTGGTTGCGCCAATCTTGCTGGTCGTGTTCTTCGTTCTTGGCGCATTGGCGAATGGACTGACGATTGCGGTTATCGGGCTGCTGATGGAGATATCACCCGACGACCGACGCCCCGCCTATAGCGGATATTTCAACGCGCTGACAGCACCCGCTTTCGTTCTCCCTCTTGTCGGAGGCTTTGCTGTCGCTGCCTTGGGAACATGGATCGTCTTCGCGACTGCGCTTGCGGCCGCAATCGGCCAAGCCATGTTTCTGGTGAAGATCGATGTACGAAAATGAAGGGGAAAGGCGGGACAACTCGGCTGACTGGGTGAGAAACGGAGACTCGGCAAATATCTGGAAAGTCCCGCCAATCTTGCCCTGAATGACGTATTGTCACCCAGCTTCGACCAACGCCTTCAGATTGGCCAAGCCTTTTTCGTAATCGGCTCCAATCCAGCTGTCGAACATCAGGCCCATCCACCGGGCAAAGGGATTCATGCCCAATTTCGTGTCAAAGCCCCAAGTTACCAATGTCCCACCGTCCGCCGGTTCCAGATCGAAATAGGCATTCGCCAATCCCTGCGGCCCAAAATCCAGCGCGGTTTCCACGCGTTCGTTGGGGGTGCTGGCCGTAATTACCTGAATACCAGTCCCTACACTTGGTTCATCAGACGACCAGCGAAGCGTGTTACCGACACCGTCCTCTGGCCCTTCATAGGTAAGCTCTACATTCGGGTCGCGAGACAGCCATGGCGACCATGCTTCGGTGGCTTGCATCGAGTTGACGTGTGGAAAGATGTCCTCGGCGGGGGCAGATATCTGTATTGAACGACTGACGGACACTTCAGACGGCAGCAAGAACGCAATCGCGATCAGGGCGACCACGACGATCGCGAACCCCTTCAACAGCCCAAAAACAAGCTTCATGTAAATCCCTTCCAATAATGGATAAAGGATAGCATGAATTGAGGATTAACGCGATTTAAGTGCAGCGATCATGCGCTTACCGCGCCGAAGCGCCGTGAACGCCGTGCCCAGAAAGATAACCCAAAGGGCAAGCTCCAGCGTGACCAGCCCGAACACAACAGGCGCAAACACCGCAAACACTGCGGCCAATGTGGCAAGCGCCATGCGGTGCTGCTTCGCCATTGGGCCGGAAAAGTCAGGCTCCAACCCCTGCGCAGCACCTGCTTCGCGGGTGTAGGCGGTCAGAACAGCCATGGTCGCCGCAGCCCAGCCCAGCGCAGGCACGCCAACCCCAAAACCCATACCCACAAGGATCGCGATATCCGCATAGCGATCCGGTGCCTCGTTCCAGAATGGACCGTCGGATTCCGCGCGCCCCCCTTCGACCGCAACCATCCCGTCAAACAGATTGCACAGCAGCCGGGCCTGTACCGACAGCGCGGCAATGATCAGCCAAACAGCCGACGCCCCGCCTGACAGCCAGAAGGCCGTGCCCGCAAACACCGCGCACAGGATCGACGCTTGGCTGATCTGGTTGGGCGTGATGTCTTTATGCGCAAGCCAGGAGGCGGCGCGCTGCGCCCATTTACGGTCGCGGGTTGCGATGGGTCGTCGTTGTGTCATGAGACCTCAACTATTAAATCAGGCGACGGACCAGAAATAGCGCGTCAGGTGAAAGAAGATGGGGGCAGAAAAAACGACGCTGTCCAGCCGATCAATAAACCCACCATGGCCTGCGATCAGATGGCCCCAATCCTTCACCCCTTTGTCGCGTTTGATGGCTGACATCACCAGCCCGCCGAAAAAACCCATCAGGGTGACGACCAAAGACAGGCCTGCCGCCTCAAGCGGGGTGAACGGCGTCATCCACCACAACCCTGCCCCCACCGCCGAGGCGCTGATAATCCCGCCCAGAAACCCCTCCCACGTTTTCGAGGGTGACAGGCGCGGCGCGATTTTGTGCCGCCCAATCAGCTTGCCCCAGACATATTGCAGCACATCCGACAATTGCACCACGACCACCAGGAACGCGACAAGAAGCACGTTCTTGCCCTCATATCCGGGGATATTCAGCGACAGAAGCGCAGGCACATGGCTGGCTGCAAAGACGCAGATCATAAGACCCCATTGCGTTTCGGCCACGCGAGTCAAGAAGCCATCCGTGTCACCGTGAACGGCGACGACGATAGGTAGCAAAAGGAAGGCATAGACCGGGATGAACACAGAAAACATGCCATACCAATCCGCCCAGATCAGGACGTATTGCACCGGCAGGATCACGAAAAAGCTGACCACCAAGGCCCAATGGTCGGCACGCCGCTTGGCGGTCAGGGTCAGAAACTCCCGCAACCCCGCGAAACTGAGCACTGCAAACAGGATGACAACACCCGCCTGCCCGCCCAACATGGCCAGCGCCAGCAGGACAGCCATGCCCCACCATGCATTGATTCGGGCGACAAGGTTGTCGATCACCTCGTTATCCGGACCGATCCGCGCCTTCAGCACCTGACCAATTACCGACGCGACAATCAAGATTGCCAAGACCCCGCTGATCAGGGTGGTGAATTCAGCAGGGGCATTCATCGTGCAACCTCGTCTGCCACTTTGGTCAGCGCAGCCTCGGCGCGCGCCAGAAACGCCGCCTTGTCCTCGTTCTCGACCACGCAGAGCGGCTCCCCAAATGTGACCGAGCACAAAAGCGGCACCGGGATCACCTTGCCCTTCGGCATGACCGAGGTCAGGTTGTCGATCCATGTCGGCACAAGCTCCACATCGGGTCGTGCCTGCGCCAGATGGTAAAGCCCCGGTTTGAACGGCAACAGCGTGTCGTCGGTCATGTTACGGGTGCCTTCGGGAAACAGGATCAGGCTTGCACCTTCATCCAGCGCTGTGACCATCTGGCTGATGGGATCCTCGCGACGGGTCTCTGGATTGCGGTCGATCAGAACAGCATTGAAAACCTCGCGCCCGATGAAGGTTTTCAGCTTGCCGGTTAGCCAATAGTCCGACCCGGCAACCGGACGGGTGCGCCCCCTAAGCGCAGGCGGCAGCACTGTCCAGATCAACACGAAATCTCCGTTCGAGCTGTGGTTGGCGAAATAGATGCGCTGGCGCGGCACCGGCTCAACCCCCTGCCACACGCCGCGCACCGCTGTCACAACCCTCGCGAAAAGCGAAATCGCGTTGCCAACCAAAAAGGGCAGTGCGCTATGAAACATCCACCTGACCAATCAGATCAGACAGGACGGAACGTCTTGCTCTTGGCGTCGTAATATTCCAACCCGCCTTCGCCGATGTCGTTCCACAACCCATGTAGCGTCAGCTTGCCGTCTGCCACAGCGTCCTGAACAAACGGAAAGGTCAGCAGATTTTCCATCGACACAAGCACGGCTTCTTTTTCAAGCGTTGCGCTGTCGATCTCGGCGTCGTTGCCGCCAAGACGCTCATACCCCGGTTTTAGAATGTCGATCCAACGCCCTACAAAGGACGTTTTTTCGGACAGTTCCGGTGCGCGGCCATGGCACATTTCGTGAAACCCATGCACGCCGCCACAGCTGGAATGACCCAGCACGATCAGATGGGCGACCTTCAAGGCGGTCACGGCATATTCGATCGCCGCCGATGTGCCGTGGTAATCACCGTCCGGCGCGTATGGCGGAACAAGGTTTGCGATGTTGCGGTGAATGAAGAACTCGCCCTGATCCGCGCCGAAAATCGCCGTGACGTGAACGCGAGAATCACAGCAGGATATGACCATGGCGCGCGGATGCTGTCCCTGTTCAGCAAGTTGTCGATACCAGGATTGGTTATCGGCATACCCCGTGGCCTTCCAGCCATGGTAACGTTGAGCAAGATAGTTGGGCAGCGGTTGCGCGCGTTCCATGATGTCCTCCAATTCCTGTTGCCCCGTATGTAGGTGGCAATCGTATGAAATTCGAGAAAATTTTGCAGTATCCATATACGAATTCTTGAGGCCGTTACGTCACGATCACCACGAGAGGGAATATTACTAGGGGTGAACAGGTGACTGTCGTTGTAAAGTTAAGCCACAGGGAAACCGTGCGGCTGGATCGCACGCAATTGGAACGCATGTATGTGCAATGGGGCCCGGTGCGTGCCGATAAAGAGGTCAATCAGGCCCTTGAGGATTTGGCAATCGGCATGGCCGATGTTCAGAAATCACACCGACAAGGGCGAACCGAAGATCTGCGTGATCAGGTGCGAAATCTGATCGCGATTGCCAACAGAATCGGCATGACAAGCCTTGGCCGGGTGGCCCGCGATGTGCTTGATCTGTCCAACACAAGCGACCTTCCGGCCTTCAACGCAACGGTGGCGCGTTTGGGCCGGATCAGTGAACGCAGCCTGATTGCCGTGTGGGACATTCAGGATATGTCGATCTAAGCGGTTCCAAGCCGACCCGTGCCTTTGCCTTGCGGTGCCGCGCTGTCGCGTTAAGTTGTCTTCGCAACAACATATCCGAGGCCAAGATGACCCTGACATTTGCCCCTGAGACTCCGGACGCCATTCCCCTGATTGCGATCGAAAAAGGTGATGAAACCGTTCTGAGCGCCCTGCCGGAACCCGCACGCGTCTGGGCACGCGCAAATGGCTTTCAGGGAACGTTGGGTGAAGTTTTGGTGGTGCCGGACGAAGACGGCGTGCCTGCGCTGGCCTTGGTCGGCAATGGTGACGAGGCGGCCCGTTCACGCAACCGCTTTGGTATGGCTGCGGCACGCGCCAAGCTGCCCAAAGGCACCTATCGCCTACAACACGCGTTGGACCCGACCGCGCTGGAAGAAGCCGCGCTTGGCTGGCTTTTGGAAGGGTATCGGTTCGACCGATACGCCGACCAGAAACGGCCCGAAGCGATGATCGTCGCACCCGACGGAATTGATGCAAAGCGGCTTGAGGTGATCGCGGCGGGTGAATCGCTGACCCGCGATCTGATCAACACGCCGACTGAAGATTTGGGGCCAGACCAACTGGAGCAAGCGATCACCACATTGGCGAAGGATCATGGCGCCAAGGTCACTATCACCACAGGCGATGCGCTGCTCAGGGACAACTTGCCAATGATCCATGCGGTGGGCCGTGCCGCGGACCGTGCGCCCCGGCTGATCGATCTGCGCTGGGGGGAGACAGGCCCGAAGCTGACACTGGTTGGCAAAGGCGTTTGTTTTGATACCGGGGGGCTGAACCTGAAACCCGGTGCGTCCATGGGCTTGATGAAAAAGGACATGGGCGGGGCGGCCACCGTGCTGGGTCTGGCGCATATGATCATGGCGCTTGGGCTGAAACTACAGCTTCGGGTCCTGATCCCGGCTGTGGAAAACGCGGTCGCGGGCAATGCGTTTCGCCCCGGCGACATCCTGACCTCGCGCAAGGGTCTGACGGTCGAGGTGAACAACACCGATGCCGAAGGGCGTCTGGTCCTGGCCGATGCGCTGGCCTTGGCGGATGAAGAAAAGCCCGAGCTGATTGTATCGATGGCGACGTTGACCGGGGCCGCGCGGGTCGCGGTCGGCCCGGACCTGTCGCCCTTCTATGCGACCCAGCCAGCCGATGCCGATGCGCTGCGCAAGGGGGCCACTGCGGCCGCGGACCCGGTATGGGAAATGCCCCTGTGGAAGCCCTATGAAACGATGATTGAACCCGGCATCGCCGATCTGGACAACGCGCCCAAGGGTGGCTTTGCCGGCTCGATCACCGCGGCGCTGTTTCTGAACCGATTTGTCACGGACACTTTGCGGTATATGCATTTCGACATCTATGGCTGGAACCCCAACGCCGCCCCTGCCCGCCCCAAGGGCGGGGTCGGAATGGGCGCACGAGCACTGCTGGCGGCCCTTCCTGACATGTTGGATCTGTGATGGATGCCCGCCTGACCCCCGCCAACGCGCGCGTCGCGCATGAAAGCCTGCGCGACCAAGTCGATGCACCTGAATATACGCAAGGCACATGGCGCCGTATCGCGGGTGGTGTGGTGGATATACTGAAAGCCCCGAACGGCTCGCGCAACCGTCAGGCGCTGTTTGGCGAACGCGTGTTGCAGTTGGAGGACCACGATGGCTTTGCCTTCATGCAGGCCGAAAAGGACGGATATGTCGGCTATATCGCCTCGGCTTGCCTGACTGACGACGTGCGGGCAACTCATTGGGTCTGCACGCTTGGCTCGCATCTCTACCCTGCCCCCGACATGAAACAACACGAAGTGGATGCGCTGTCATTTGGTGCACAAGTAACCATCGTCGCCACTGCCAATCGGTTTTCGGAGACCGATACCGGGCTTTTCGTGCCGACAGCGCATCTTTGCCCGGTTGGGACGCCGCATGGCGATACTGTCACCAATGCCGAGCTGTTTCTGGGCACGCCCTACCTGTGGGGCGGCAACTCGCGCGCGGGCATCGATTGTTCGGGTCTGGTGCAAGCCGCGCTTCTGGCAGCGGGCTATGAGTGCCCCGGTGACAGCGACATGCAGGAAACGCTGGGCACCGCAATTGCCGAGGACGCACCGCTTGAACGCGGTGATCTGTTGTTCTGGAAGGGTCATGTTGCAGTGGTGGTCGATCAAATGCGCATGATCCATGCCAACGCATATCATATGGCCGTTGCCTATGAAGACATCGCCGCCGGGGTCGCCCGCATCGAAGCGCAAGGCGACGGGCCGGTCACGGCGCGTCGGCGGCTCTGACCTTTATTCAACGGCACGGATCAGCTTTCGTTCCAGCACCCTGAGCACAGCCTGCAAATCGCTGCCACGTTTCAGGATGCGCCCGTCCATACCGATCACCGCATACTGCCCCTGTCGATTCCGCAGCTTGGGGCGTTTTTCGATCCGGTAAAGAGGCGTTTCCGCAGTGCGCCGAAATACCGAGAAAATCGCAACCTCGCGCAGAAAGCTCATCCCATAATCACGCCATTCGCCAGCGGCGACCATGCGTCCATAAAGGCCCATAATGGTGCCAAGTTCCCTACGATGAAAGACAACTTGGTCGTCCGGTTGGCCCTGCCCGGGGAAGGGCGTCAAGTTTTGCATGTTCATACCTTCAGCTTGCCGATCAAAGGTGAACAAATCAATCCCTGCCCAGATTTGGTCGCGTTTTCGTGCGGAAGAAACCACAGGGCTTCCTTTTTGACGCCGCGTTAACCCGCCATATCTGAGCCTGTAGAGAGAGCGTGAGCTCAGCCCGGTGTCGTGGTAACAGCCCCCACCCAGTTTGCGGCACCGGGTCTACTTTCTTAGGGCGTCCGTTTTCCGCACATTATCCGACACCGACAACGATGCGACCGGGCGGGCGCGTGCAATGACACAACACTATTGACCGAACGGTCAGCTTTGTGCATCCTCGTCAGAACACGTGGGGGGGGGGAACATGACGCCACAAGACCGTGCAGAACGCGCCGCCAAGGCGATGTGGGACGACGATCCCGCCTCGCAAGGCTTGGGCATGTCATTGGACCGGATCGGCCCTGGACATGCTGTTATCTCGATGAAAGTTCGCGGCAATATGGTGAATGGGCACGGGATATGTCACGGCGGGTTCATATTCACCTTGGCCGACAGCGCCTTCGCCTTTGCTTGCAACAGCTACAACCACTGTGTTGTCGCGCAACACAACTCGATCACCTACCTAATGCCCGGCAAACTGGGTGAATTGCTGACCGCAACGGCCAGCGAGACAAGCCGGACCGGGCGATCCGGGATCTATGACGTAACCGTCACCGGAGAAGACGGGCGCAATGTGGCCCTTTTTCGCGGCCATTCGCGCCAGATTTCCGGCACGCATTTCGACGAAGACGCCTGACATTGGGCGGGACGCCGACCCGCCGGAGGAGAGACATGAAGGACCTGACGCCCCGCAAGGAAGACCTGGACCCGATCGAAATCGCATCGCGCGACGAGATCGCCGCCCTTCAGCTTCAGCGCATGAAGTGGTCGTTGAAACACGCCTATGACAATGTGCCGTTTTATCGCAAAAGCTTCGATGACGCGGGCGTGCACCCCGACGATCTGCAAAACCTGTCTGACCTGGCAAAGTTCCCCTTCACCGTGAAACAAGACCTGCGCGACAATTACCCGTTTGGTCTGTTTGCCGTGCCACGAAGCGCGATTGCGCGCGTTCACGCGAGCTCGGGCACGACAGGACAGCCGACGGTGGTTGGCTATACCAAAAACGATCTGGCGATGTGGTCCACGGTGGTCGCGCGCTGTATGCGCGCCTCGGGGCTGCGCCCGGGCGATGTGCTGCACAACGCTTATGGTTATGGTCTGTTTACAGGTGGTTTGGGCGTGCATGGCGGGGCCGAGGCGCTGGGTCTGACGGTGGTTCCCGTGTCCGGCGGCATGACCCAACGCCAAGTGCGCCTGATCGAAGATTTCCGCGCCGATGGCATCACCGTGACGCCGTCTTACGCGCTTTCGATCCTGGACGAATACGCAAAGCAGGGGCTTGATCCACGCAAGAGCCCGCTGAAGGTCGGTATTTTCGGGGCCGAGCCATGGACCAACAACATGCGCCGCGAGATTGAGGAAGCGTTCGACATGCACGCGGTCGATATCTATGGCCTGTCCGAGGTAATCGGGCCGGGCGTCGCCAATGAATGCGTCGAAACCAAGGACGGCCTGCACATCTGGGAAGACCATTTCTATCCCGAGATCATCAACCCGGACACCGGCGAGGTGGTCGAGGATGGCGAACTGGGCGAGCTTGTGTTCACCTCACTGACCAAGGAAGGCTTTCCGATCATCCGCTATCGCACCCGCGACCTGACCCGCCTGTTGCCGGGCACCGCGCGGTCGATGCGGCGGATGGAAAAGATCACCGGGCGGTCGGATGACATGATCATTCTGCGCGGCGTCAACGTTTTCCCGACCCAGATCGAAGAACAGTTGATGGACGTTCCCGCCCTCAGCCCGCATTTCCAGATCGAACTGACCCGCCCCGGCCGGATGGACGAGATGCATGTTCACGTCGAGATGGCCGAGGGGCTGCCGCAAGAGGGTGCCGAGGCGGCCGCCCGCGCCTTGTCGGCCAAGATCAAATCCAATGTCGGTGTCAGCGCCAAGGTGCATGTTGCCGACGGGGGCAAGGTTGCACGCAGTGAAGGGAAAGCTGTAAGGGTCGTCGACAACCGCCCGAAGGAGTGACCGATGCCACGAGGGATCGCCCGCGACCATGAAGAGAAACGCGCCGCTATCCGCAAGGGGGCGGCCGCCTATTTCGCTGAACACGGGTTCGACCGCGCCTCGATGACAGCGGCGGCCAAGCATTGT
This sequence comes from Aliiroseovarius sp. B-4, assembly GCF_056857795.1. Lineage (NCBI taxonomy): Bacteria > Pseudomonadati > Pseudomonadota > Alphaproteobacteria > Rhodobacterales > Paracoccaceae > Aliiroseovarius > Aliiroseovarius sp. B-4. The sequence continues at coordinate 88,447 of NZ_JBSXNV010000042.1, read as the reverse complement.
GGCGTGTCGAAAGCGCTGATCTATCACTATTACGACAGCAAGGAAGCGCTGCTTTTCGACATCCTCGACACGCATCTATCTGGGCTCGTGGCCGAGGTCGAAGCCGCCCCGCGCACCGACGGGTTGCGCGGTCTTGTACGGGCGATCCTTCAGGCCTATCGCGGTGCAGATGCCGAACACAAACTGCAACTGGACAGCCTTTCCGTGCTGGAACCGGATCAGCAGGCCCCACTGATCAATCTTCAGCGCCGCCTGATCGACATGATGGGCGCCGCCCTGCAAAACGAAGCACCCGAGGCATTTGAGGGCAACCGCAACCTGCGCGCGGTAACGATGTCGGTTTTCGGCATCCTGAACTGGTATTACATGTGGAACCGGCCCGGCAAAGGGCTGGATCGTGACGAATATGCCGACCTTGTCACGGACCTGGTTCTGGGTGGAATCCACGCGCTATGACGCGCCGCCTGCACCTTGAACGCGACTTAGGGACCAATCGGCATCACCTGCAAGGCTTGCCATCGCGGTCATCGTAAACACTATGGCTCGATTGATGGGCTTGGATTGGGCGTCTTGGATGCGGGCGCCCTTTTGTATCATTGGGTCAGGAACACCAGACCCGGTCGATGATGCCATCCTCATCAACAGAGATATTCAGCCTGTCGGGGCGATAATCCTGTGTCAGCGTTATACCGGGTTTCACGACCCTCGTCGCATGTGGCAGGTCAACTTCGCGCAGGGTTCCCGCATCCTGTCCAACCAGTCCGCGGAAACGGTCCTGCCCACAATTGGGGATGAAGGTGTCTGGCGCTGGCACCGGAGGCGTTGTTGCCAGACATCCGGTCAGGGCCAAAAGGGTGGTCAGGAAAGTGAAGAGCCTCATACCCCCTATTTGCCTTGCAATGTCGTGACATGGCAAGGGCAGGTCGCACCGAGGTTGAAAATCCCGCGCCTTTCCCGCAACCTGCCTGTAACATAGAATAGGAGAGACACCATGCGCACCCGTGCAGCCGTCGCCGTGGAAGCCGGCAAACCGCTTGAGATTATGGAGGTGAACCTTGACGGCCCGAAAGCGGGCGAGGTTCTGGTAGAGATCAAGGCCACCGGTCTTTGTCACACCGATCTGTTTACCCTGTCAGGTGCAGACCCAGAAGGCTTGTTTCCCGCGATCCTGGGCCATGAAGGTGCCGGTGTGGTGGTCGAGGTCGGGCCAGGTGTCACCTCACTTCAGGTTGGCGATCACGTGATCCCGCTTTACACACCCGAATGTCGTGAATGCGAGTACTGTCTGAACCCAAAAACCAACCTGTGCCAGTCGATCCGATCGACACAGGGACAGGGCCTGATGCCTGACGGGACCAGCCGCTTCTCGATGCTCGATGGAACGCCGATCCTGCATTATATGGGCTGTTCCACATTTGCGAACCACACTGTGCTGCCCGAAATAGCATTGGCGAAAGTGCGCAAGGACGCTCCGTTTGACAAGATTTGCTATATCGGTTGCGGCGTGACCACGGGCATTGGCGCTGTGATCAACACCGCGAAGGTCGAAATCGGATCCACCGCGATTGTGTTCGGGCTGGGAGGGATCGGCCTGAACGTGTTGCAGGGCCTGCGTATGGCCGGGGCGGATCAGATCGTCGGTGTGGACCTGAACGATTCAAAAATCGAGATGGCGACCCGGTTCGGCATGACCCATTTCGTGAACCCCTCGAAAGTCGAGGGTGATCTGGTCGCCCATCTGGTCGAACTAACAGGCGGTGGCGCGGATTATACCTTCGATGCCACCGGGAATGTCGGCGTCATGCGCACCGCATTGGAAAGCGCGCACAAGGGATGGGGCGAAAGCGTCATCATCGGCGTGGCGCCTGCCGGTGCCGAAATCTCGACCCGCCCCTTCCAGCTGGTCACGGGACGTGTCTGGCGCGGCACAGCCTTCGGTGGCGCGCGAGGTCGCACAGACGTGCCGCAGATCGTCGATTGGTATATGGACGGCAAGATCGAGATTGACCCGATGATCACCCACACAATGGGTCTGGACGACATCAACAAGGGGTTCGACTTGATGCATGCGGGTGAAAGCATCCGCGGCGTCGTCCTTTATTGACGCACCACCTGACTGGAAGAAACGTAAAAGGTGGCAGGACACCGCAAGGTCGCCTGCCCCACTTTTTTTTGTGGGGTTGTGTCGCAGAGAAAAACCCATAAATTAGAACCGTTCTAATTTAGGAGCCTATGTCATGCTATCTGGCACCCTTAACCGTCGTCGTTTTTCGGACCTGTCTGAACAGGAAATTCTCGCCCTTGCCATCTCGAACGAGGAAGACGACGCGCGTATTTATCGTCAGTATGCCGAACTCCTGCGCACAGACTATCCAGCCTCGGCCAAGGTGTTTGATGGCATGGCCGAGGAAGAGGACGAGCATCGGCGCTTGTTGATTGATGCCCACAAGGCACGGTTTGGGGATATGATCCCACTGATCCGGCGCGAGCATGTCGCGGGGTTCTATGCCCGCCGCCCGGTGTGGCTGGTGGAAAATCTGGGGCTTGAAACCATCCGGGGCGAGGCCCGCGAGATGGAACGACAGGCCGAACAGTTCTATCGCAAGGCCGCTGATCGCACGTCGGATGCCAATGTCCGCAAGCTGTTGGGTGATCTTGCCGCCGCCGAAGCCGACCACGGCAATGTCGCAGGGCAGTTGGAAGCCGACCACCTGAGCGGCGATGCCCGGTCGGAAGAAGATGCAGACGCCCATCGCCAGTTCGTTTTGACATGGGTGCAACCGGGCCTTGCGGGCTTGATGGATGGGTCGGTCTCGACCCTTGCACCAATCTTTGCCACCGCCTTCGCCACGCAGGACACGCACACAACCTTTCTTGTGGGGCTGGCTGCCAGTGTTGGCGCCGGCATTTCGATGGGCTTCACCGAGGCCGCGTCAGACGACGGCGAACTGTCGGGGCGCGGCAGCCCCGTGAAGCGCGGCTTTGCGTCCGGCATCATGACGACGCTGGGCGGGCTTGGACATGCCCTGCCCTATCTGATCACCGATTTCTGGACCGCGACGACCATCGCCATTATTGTCGTGTTCATCGAGCTTTGGGCCATCGTCTGGATCCAGAACCGTTTTATGCAAACCCCGTTCATGCGAGCCACGCTGCAAGTGGTCGTTGGCGGCGCGCTGGTCTTTGCTGCGGGGGCGTTGATCGGGGGCGGTTGACGTCAGCTTCGCCGCACAAAAAGCGTTTGCACACCGCAAGATGCACAGACATCTCGTCAATGCGTAATCCTCATGCTAGGGCTGGGCAATGATAGATGTTCTGTTGCAAACACTCCCTTTCTTTGCCGTCATCGGACTGGGTTTCGGGGCCGCTGCGCGCGGCTTTTTCCCGCCTGAGGCCACGGCCTATCTGACGCGCTTCGTATTCTACTTCGCGCTTTCGGCCATGCTGTTTCGCTTTTCCGCCAATCTTGGCCTGTCCGAGGTCGTCAGTTGGCCATTCATCTGGGCCTACGCGCTTGGCGGTGGGGCAGTCTATCTGTTGGCCACTGCCGTCGCCCTGTTCCGCAGACGCGGGCTGGAAGAAGCAGCCGTCGAAGCGCAATGCGCGGTCATTGGCAACACCGGCTTTCTGGGGGTGCCGATGCTGGCGCTGCTTATGGGCGAAGCGGCCATAGGCCCCGTGATGCTGGTTCTGGCCGTCGATCTGTTCCTGTTCGGCAGTCTGATCGTGATCCTGATCACAGGATCGCGCGATGGGCGGATCAGCCCGGCGGTTCTGGGAACGGTGGGTAAAGGGTTGATTACCAACCCGATGATTGTCTCGATGGCGCTTGGGTTTGCGTGGGCGGCATCCGGCTGGGCTTTGCCAGAACCGGTCAGTCGGTTTCTGGACCTGCTCGCAGGTGCCTCGACGCCCGGTGCCTTGTTTGCCATTGGCGCATCCCTTGCGGCCAAATCCGCCGAACGGATCAGAACTGCGGTATGGCTGTCTTTCGCCAAGCTGATCCTGCACCCGCTGGCCGTCGGCATTCTGGCATTCCTTGTCTTTCCGGTGGACATGTTCTCGGCCAGTGTCATGGTCGCCGCAGCAGGGCTTCCGGTGGCGGGCAACGTCTATATCCTGGCCCAGCACTACGGCGTTGCGCCGCAGCGCGTTTCGTCGGCTATCCTGATATCGACAAGCGCATCGATTCTAACCGTTTCTGCCATTCTTGCCTGGTTGTCCCCATGATCCTTCTGTCCGGCGCATATCGCCTGTTCTTTCCATTCGCGGCGTTGTTCGCCGGCACTGCCATTCCCATATGGTTGATCTATCACGCCGGTGTGGTTGAACGTATGAACAACCCCCTGCTGTGGCACCAACACGAGATGCTGTGGGGCTATGTGCCCGCCGCTATCGCAGGTTTCCTGTTCACCGCAATCCCAAACTGGACGGGACGCCCAGCCTTGGGGCCCAAAACGGTTGCGGGTCTGTTTGGCCTTTGGCTGACCGCGCGTATCGCCATGTTTGCCGCCCCTGACGGTGCGCTGTCACACACTGTGGCTTTGGCTTTTCTGCCGATTGTTGCTCTGCTGGTGCAGCGCGATCTGATTGCCGCCCGCAACCGCCGCAACTATGTCGTCGCTGGCGTCGTGCTCGCTCTGGGTCTGGCGCAAGCCGTCTTTTTGATGTCAGATGCTCAGCTTGGGCTGTCCATGGGCTTTGCCCTGACATTTATCCTGATGGTTCACATCGGCGGTCGAGTGACCCCGGCGTTCAGCCGCAATTGGCTGAAAAAGCGTGGGGTCAAGAACCTGCCCGCCGAATTTGGCCCGGTCGATCAAGCTGCCATTGGCCTAAGCGCGGCAACGGCTGCCAGTTGGATCGTGTTCGACCCGGGTGTTGTCACCGGTATACTGGCCGCCTTGGCTGCGATCGCCCTTGCCCTGCGTTTATCACGCTGGCGGGGCTTTGCCGTCACGCAAGAGCCGCTTTTGTTTGCACAGCACGCGGGCTATGCGTGGCTTCCGATCTCGATGACGCTTCTGGCGCTGGCGTCGCTGACTAATCTTGCAAATATCGGGCAGGTTCACCATGCGCTTGGCGCAGGTGCCATTGGTTCGATCACCATGATCATGATGCTACGCGCCCTTTTGGGTCATTCGGGCCGACCAATCGAAGGCACACGATTCGACCGCGTGTATCTGAATTTCGTGCATGTCGGCGCGGTCCTGCGCGTCACTGCTGACTGGACCGGCGATCCCACGTATTTCTATCATCTTGGGGGCGTTTTCTGGTCGGTCGCGATGATCTGTTTTTTCGTCCGCATATTTCCCATTGCACTGGCACCACGTGTCTAGTTAGCTCACCCACATCAGTTGAGGGAGCCGCAGATGGAAACGTTATCAGAAAACGCCTGTTTCGGAGGCACGCAAGGCGTCTATAAACACGCATCAAAAGCGACCGGCACCGACATGACATTTGGGCTGTTCAGCCCGGTCGAGGCACAAGACGGCCCCGTGCCTGTTCTTTGGTTTCTATCTGGTCTGACCTGCACTCATGAAAACGCCATGACCAAGGCCGGCGCGCAATGCTGGGCGGCGGAACATGGCATCGCCCTGATTTTTCCAGACACCAGTCCACGAGGGGATCATGTGGCAGATGATGACGCCTATGATCTGGGGAAAGGTGCAGGCTTTTACCTCAATGCCACGCAGGATCCATGGGCCGCGAACTTCCAGATGTGGGATTACATAATCGAAGACTTGCCCGCGCTGGTGTTCGACCACTTCGCGCTGGACCCTGAACGACAAGGCATCACCGGTCATTCGATGGGGGGGCACGGTGCCCTGACCATCGCAATGACCCTGCCCGAGCAGTTCAGGTCCGTGTCTGCCTTTTCTCCGATCTGCAATCCGACCGCGTCAGATTGGGGCCGCAAACAGCTTGAGGCATATCTGGGCGATGAAGAAGATGCCGATTGGTTGGCCCATGATGCAAGCCACCTGATGCGCCAGCGCGGGTTCGATGGTCCGATGTTGATCGACACCGGCACCAAGGATCAGTTCATCGACCTTCTGCGCCCCGAAACGTTGGCCCACGCTATCGCGAGCAGACGCCAGCAAGCCGTATTCCGTATGCAGCCCGGCTATGACCACAGCTATTTCTTCGTGTCCTCGTTCATGGAAGAACATGTTGGCTTCCACGCCGAAGCGCTCTGGGCTTGATCTGACGTGGTCGTCTTTGTGGATGCCGACGCCTGCCCGGTAAAGGCCGAAGCTGAAGCCGTGGCCACCCGTCACAAGACCAAAGTGTTTTTCGTATCCAATGGCGGGTTGCGTCCGTCGCAAAACCCCTTGGTCGAAATGGTCTATGTTCCTGATGGGCCGGACGTGGCCGATATGTGGATCGCAGATCGCGCGGGGCCATCAGACGTGGTGGTCACGGGTGATATCCCGCTTGCCGCCAAATGCGTCGAAGCCGGGGCGCAGGTGTTACGCCATTCCGGCGAGCGGTTCACCGAAAGCAATGTGCGCGAACAGCTTGCGATGCGGGATTTGATGACAGACTTGCGCGCCGCCGACCCGTTTCGGCAGGGTGCCGGGCGCGCGTTCTCAAAATCCGATCGCGCGCGGTTTCGCGAGGCATTGGAGATGGCATTGCGGCGCGTTGGTTCCACCTAGGCGACAGGCGGATTTCCGCAACAATACCAGACGGTAAGGGGAGGCACGGGTTGCAATTCCCCTTACATATCCCCCTGTAAATGATGTTTGATAAATGTGACCAAAGGCGCTGCCGTTTTGAGGCGTTCCAACACACCCGACGGTAAATTTGCCAACCGGCCTGACCAGAACGTGAAATAGGGCAAGAAGACATTTTTAATGACGCGTGACAGGGGAAGGCTTCGGCCTTCCCTTTTTTCCGCCCCATTCCGATGTTTGCGCACGCAGACTTGCGTATCTGCGCCTTGCACACTAGGCAGATATGGCAAACTGACCGGAGGGAAAGTCATGCCGCATAGCGACCCAAGAACGCTGGTTTCAACCGACTGGCTTGCCAAGCATCTGAAAGACCCGGACCTGCGCGTGATCGACGCCAGTTGGTATATGCCGGACATGGGCCGCGACGCGCGTGCCGAATACGACGCGGCACATATTCCTGGCGCTCGCTATTTCGACATAGATGAAATTGCAGACCTGCGATCAGACCTTCCGCACATGATGCCCCCGGTTGAAAAATTCATGTCCCGCGTCCGCGCCATGGGCATCGGCGATGGCCATCAGATCGTCGTCTATGATGGTATGGGTCTGTTTTCCGCCGCGCGTGTCTGGTGGATGTTCCGCCTGATGGGCCACAGGGACATCGCCGTGTTGGACGGCGGTTTTCCGAAATGGCAGGCCGAGGGGCATCCCATCGAAGACCTGCCCCCTGTCGTCCGCGACCGTCACATGACAGTCGTGCGACAGGCCCATATGGTGAAAGACGTCACACAGGTTGCAGCAGCGTCAAAGCTGGGCGATCATCAGATCATCGACGCCCGGTCTGCCGAACGGTTCCGCGGCGATGCGCCCGAGCCGCGCGAAGGGTTGCGTGCGGGCCATATCCCGAACTCAAGGAATGTGCCGTTTGGCAGTTTGCTGAACGACGACGGCACAATGAAATCTCCGGAGGAGATGCGTGGCATCTTTGAAGCTGCGGGCGCGGACCTTGAAAAGCCCGCGATCCTAAGCTGCGGATCGGGCGTGACCGCAGCGATCCTTGCGCTGGCGCTGGAGCGAATGGGCCATGACCGCCACGCCGTCTATGACGGAAGTTGGGCCGAGTGGGGCATGTATAACGACCTGAAAGTCGAGACCGGAGAATAGACGATGTTCAACAATCTGAACCCTCAGCCCAAAGACAAGATCATTGCGCTGATGAGCCAATACCGCGAAGACCCGCGTGAAGGAAAAATCGACCTTGGCGTCGGGGTTTACAAGAATGCGCAAGGCGTGACCCCGGTCATGCGCGCTGTGAAAGCCGCCGAGAAGGTGTTGTGGGATCTTGAAAGCACGAAATCCTATACCGGGTTGGCTGGCGACCCGGCGTATTGTCGCGCTCTGTCTGGTCTGGTTTTGGGCGAAAGTGTCGGTGCTGACCGCCTGTCCATGGCCGCCCAGCCAGGCGGCACGGGTGCCATTCACCAAGCGGTCGAGCTGATCAAGATGGCCTCTCCCGACGCGACGATCTGGCTGTCCGCACCCACGTGGCCGAACCACCCGTCGATCATCAAGCATCTGGGCATGAAAATGGCCGAGTATCGCTATTTCGACAATGAAAGCCGCGCTGTTGATTTCGACGGAATGATGGAAGACCTGAAGGGCATCAAGGCGGGTGACGCGGTGCTGTTACACGGCTGCTGTCACAACCCGACCGGCGCGAACCTGACCTTGCCGCAATGGAAAGAAGTGGCCGCGCTGATCGTCGAAAAAGGTGCAACGCCACTGATCGACATCGCCTATCAGGGCTTTGGTGATGGGCTGGATCAGGATGCCGCCGGTGTTCGTTTGATCGCGCAAACGGTTCCCGAGGCATTGATTGCGGCGAGTTGTTCGAAAAACTTCGGCATCTACCGCGAACGCACCGGGCTTCTGATCGGCATCTCGCAAAATGCTGAACAGGCTGGCATCACCCAGCAGAACCTGACCCACCTGAACCGTCAGAACTTCAGCTTCCCGCCCGATCACGGCGCGCGTCTTGTGACCATGATCCTTGAGGATGACGGCCTGCGCGCCGACTGGATGGCCGAGCTGGAAGAGGTCCGCACCGGCATGTTGTCCCTGCGTGAAAAACTGGCGAGCGAATTGCGCGCGCGCACCGGGTCAGACCGCTTTGGCTTCATTGCCGAACACCGCGGCATGTTCTCGCGTCTTGGTGTAACACCTGAACAGGTCGAGGCGCTGCGCGTCGATCACGGCATCTATATGGTCGGAGACTCGCGGATGAACATCGCGGGTCTGAATGAAGAGACGGTGCCGTTGTTGGCAGAAGCGATTGTGAAGGTTGGGGTGTAACACGTTATCCAACGCACCTCGACACATCTATCGGGAGGCGTTTCCGCTTTCTGCTTCGACAAAACGCTTGAAGTTATCCAGTATCGCCTGCCAACCGGCGCGCTGCATGTCGGCAGAGTTCTGGTCCTCTGGCTCGAACGTTTCGCGTATCGTTGTTTTTCCACCTGCTTCAGAAAACTGAACACGCAGCTTCCGCCCACCAAACTCTGCCTCAAGCAGGTTTGGTTTTTCGATGCGCGTGTAGGTTCCGGAGAAGTCAAACCCCATGGAGCCATCCTTGGCTTCCATGCGACTGCTGAATTCACCTCCGACTTTCAAATCCACACTGGATTTGGTGGTGTGCCAATCATCTGACGCTGCGTTCCATTGAATGATCGCCTCTGGGGTGGTCCAGGCAGTCCAAACGGCATCGATGGGGGCGTCAATCGTAGTCTCGATGGTGATTTCCATGTCAGTTCTCCTTTTACCGCAGATCGGAACACGGTGGATCAATCTGACAGTAGCATCCAACACCCCCTTAGCAAAAACAAAGAGAAGGAGGCGATTGCCCCCTTCTCTCTCCCTGTTGGCCCTGGCTTTGCGCGGCCAACGCGTGCCGGGGTTGATCCCCGGCACATTTATTCTGATCACCCGTTGGTGAACTCGGGATAGGCTTCCATGCCCAGCTCGGCCATGTCCAGCCCGTTGACTTCTTCCTCTTCGCTGACACGCAGACCCATCGTCGCCTTGATGATCGCAAAGACGATGAAGCTGACCACGAAGACAAAGATGCCGATGGCAAGGAACCCCATGATCTGGGTGCCATAGCTGGCGTCTGCGTTGGTCCAGGCCACGATGAACGTGCCCCAGAAACCTGCCGCAAGGTGAACCGGGATCGCACCGACCACGTCGTCGATCTTCAGCTTGTCCAGCAGCGGCACGACAAAGACCACGATCACCCCACCGATACCGCCGATGATCAGTGCTTGGAACAGTGACGGGGCCAGCGGTTCTGCCGTGATCGACACCAGACCCGCCAGTGCACCGTTCAGGGTCATCGTCAGATCGACTTTCTTGAACAGAAGCTGCGTCATGATCATCGCAACGACGGCACCCGAAGCTGCGGCCATGTTGGTATTGGCAAAGATCCGCGCCACGTCCGACACGTCCGAGATCGTGCCCATCGCCAGTTGCGAACCACCATTGAACCCGAACCAGCCCAGCCACAGGATGAATGTCCCCAGCGTTGCGAGCGGCAGGTTCGACCCCGGCATCGGTACGGTGCGACCGTCTTTGTATTTACCAATGCGCGGACCAAGGGTCAGGACACCTGCCAGAGCGGCGAAGCCACCGGCAGCGTGCACAAGGGTGGAACCTGCGAAGTCCGAGAAACCCGCTTCCGACAACCAGCCGCCGCCCCACTGCCAACTTGCTTCGATCGGATAAATAAAGCCGGTCAGAACGACCACGAAAGCAAGGAACGGCCACAGCTTGATGCGTTCGGCCAGCGTTCCCGACACAATCGACGCCGTGGTGGCGCAAAACATCAACTGGAAAAAGAAGTCAGACGCGCCGGAGGCATAGCCAATGTCCACCGCATCGGCAGCAACACCAACCGGATCGAGCGACGTCACGGCAAAGAACGGCCCAAGCCAGCCTTCGATCAGCCATTCACCGGGATACATGATGCCATAGCCCGCGAGCCAATACATGATTGCCGCGATGGAAAAGAGCGCGACATTCTTGGTCAGCTGCATGGTCACGTTCTTTGAACGGACAAGACCAGCCTCCAACATTGAAAAACCTGCGGCCATCCAGAACACCATGATGCCACCCAGAAGAAACAGCACGGATGTGAGGATGAATTGCGTATGGGCGGCGGCCTCGCCGCCCGCCTCTTGGGCCAAAGCCAAGCCGGGCAATGCTGCCAGCAGGGCTGTCGATATTACAAGTTTATGTTTCATTGTATTTCCTTTCGCGCGCTCAAAGGGCTTCCAAGCCGGTCTCGCCGGTGCGCACGCGCAAGGCGTCGCCCACATCGAGGGTGAAGATTTTGCCGTCGCCGATTTTGCCGGTGTGCGCCGACTTGGCGATGGTTTCGACAACATCAGGTGCCAGATCATCGTCAACGACGATCTCCAGCTTTACTTTTGGCAGGAAATTCACGGCATATTCCGCACCGCGATAAATCTCGGTATGGCCCGATTGCGCGCCGAATCCTTTTATTTCTGTGACCATCATCCCCGTCACCCCGACCGAGGTCAGCGCCTCGCGCACCTCTTCCAGCTTGAACGGTTTGATCGCTGCTATGATCAGTTTCACGATCTTTTCCTTTCTGTCCCACATCCCGGGCACGCACGGAACGGCATACCTTCCGTGCTATTCAGTGCGTCAGAACCGGGTGAAGGACAGGGTTGGCATAGCTTCGCCGACGCCCAAAACTGTGGTTGCGCAAAAAATGCTGCGCATGCACAATGATGTGCTTAAATTTTAGACGTTGCGAAAAGTCGCAGGCGCCGGATGAACCGGCTACACTCTTCGAAATCGATTCGTTAATCTGGATCAACCGAGCAGACGCGGAACCAGTATCATGAGCCCAACCGGACCAAAGCGCCCCAAATTGGTGGCAGACAAGCGGTATTCAAAAACCAAGCCAGCGGCCAAGAAGCCCGTTCGGCGCAAGACACGTAAACCCGCCACCAAACGCACCGCACGGACACAGCGGCCCAAGGGTATTCTGGGCTGGCCGATTTTCTTGGTCGGCTGGGTCGTTCGGTTAATCTGGCGGCTGACATGGAAAAGCGCGGCCGTGGTCGCGCTGATTGTCGCGATTGCTGTATTCTATTTCGCGTCCACAATTCCTGATTTGAATGCGCTTCTGGACGGGCGGGCAAAGGGATCTGTTACGATTCTCGACCGTTACGGCGCGGTTTACGCATGGCGCGGAGATCAACGTGGCCGCACGATCACCACAGAAACCGTCAGCCCTTATCTGCGCGACGCCGTTGTCGCCAGCGAAGACAAGCGATTCTACGGCCATTTGGGCATCAGCCCACGCGGCATCGCGAGCGCCATTCGCATCAACCTGAGTGAAGGTCGCGGCCCCTTGTCAGGTAACGGTGGCTCGACGCTCACCCAACAGGTCGCAAAACTTCTTTGTCTGGGTGTGCCTTTTGACCCGGACCAATGGAAAAACGAAGCAGCCTATGAGGCCGATTGTCGCCAAGGCTCGCTGCGCCGCAAGATCAAGGAAGCCGTCTATGCGCTGGCGCTTGAGACCAAGTTCTCAAAAGACGAAATCCTGACCATCTATCTGAATCGTGCCTATCTTGGCGCCGGTTCGTATGGGTTTGATGCCGCAGCGCAGCGATACTTTGCCATCCCTGCGTCAGACTTGAACCCCGCTCAGGCTGCGATGCTGGCGGGCATGTTGCCGAAACCGTCAGTCTATGCACCCACTGCCGATCTGAAGCGATCACAGGATCGGGCTGCAACGGTTCTGCGCCTGATGAATGAACAGGGATATCTGAGCGACGCGGATGCTGCACAATACCAAGCCAACCCAGCCACCCTGTCCGGTGCTGCGAAGGCACAGACCGGTGGATATTTCGCCGACTGGATTATGGGCGACCTGCCTGCTTTCCTGACGCGCAAGACGACCGAAGACGTGATCATCAAGACCACATTGGACCCCCGGATACAGACAGCCGCCGAAGAGGCAATGGCAGAAATCTTCGCCACCAAGATCTCTGAAGGCTCCGATGCAGAAGCTGCAATTGTGGTCATGAGCTCAGATGGCGCCGTGCGCGGTATGGTCGGCGGGCGCGAAACCAAAGTGACGGGCGCGTTCAACCGGGCAACACAGGCGAAACGTCAAACCGGGTCCGCATTCAAACCCTTCGTTTATGCGGCCGCGCTGGATATGGGCTATCGCTGGGATGATTTCATTCTCGATGAGCCCTATTGCGTAAACGTCGCTGGGTCGGGTGAATGGTGCCCGAAAAACTATACCCGTCAGCATTATGGCAATGTTAGTCTGACCGATGCACTGGCCCGGTCGTTAAACGTTCCAGCCGTGAAGGTGGCCCAGGACGTGGGGCTGGAGGCCGTGCGCAGTGTCGCCTCGATGTTCGGCATCGAAAGCGATCTGGCGGCTGGCCCCGCGCTGGCTTTGGGGGCATCAGAGAGCACATTGCTTGAAACCACAGGTGCCTTTGCGGGCATTCTGAACGGTGGTTCGGCGGTGATCCCCTATGGTTTAACGGAACTAAGCCTTGTCGGCGAAAGTGACCCCTTGATGACACAGACCGGCGGGATCGGCGAGCGTGTCATCTCGCAACAGGCGGCACAGCAACTCATCTATATGATGAGCCGCGTCGTCGAAGCCGGCAGCGGACGTCGCGCCAAGATCGAAGGGCTTGAGATTGCAGGCAAGACCGGCACAACGACGTCGTCTCGCGACGCATGGTTCATTGGATTTACAGCTGATTATGTGATGGGCGTGTGGATGGGTTATGACGACAACACGCCCCTGAAAGGTGTCACCGGCGGCGGATTGCCCGCCCAGATGTGGCGCGAAGCCATGGTCCGCATCCAATCAGAGCTTGTGCCCTCGCCGCTTCCAATGATCCGACCGGGAAGCGCACCGCAGTTCGATGGGAGCGTGATCACATCGGATGGCCGCGTTGTCCAGGGACAGGGCAACCGCCCACAAGGCGGGCAGAATGTCGGCCAAGCGGTCGAAGACGCGCTGATTGGTGTGCTCCGCTCGATCTTTGGAAAGAACTGAGGCCGCGAATTTTGACACAGACTTCAATCCGTTAGAGACAGTATCCGTTGCAGCATGTTGATCAGCATCACGCGCTCATCACGGGTGAGCACACTTAAAAAGCGATCATTCAGATCGGTGATCAGGGGCGGCAGTTTTTCAGCAAGCGTGCGCCCTTTGATCGTCAGGAACACTTGTGTTGTGCGGCGGCTGGACGGGTTTGTGCGCCGTTCAATCAAACCGCCGTTTGCCATGGCGTCCAGATTTCGGCTGACCTGATATTCGGGAAGGTTCAGCTTTGAACCCAACTCTCGCTGGCTTTGTCCATCCTGCGCAAGAAGCTGCATCAGGGTCATGAAGAACCGGAAATCCAGGTCCAAACCGGCCAACTGCTTTTTCATCGCTTCATCCACGCGACGCGCCAACACTTGTGACAGAAAACCAAGGCTTTCCTTCTGCGTCCGTCCGGGCCAGTTCGCACCTGTCATTGCTTGCCTCCATTGCTCGGCTTCGTTCAAATACTTGCGCCTGCAATCTTTTGCAACCCAGCGGAGATGATGCCCCAAAACCGAAAAACACCCCTGCGCAACCGCAGGGGTGTTTGAAGCCTGAAAGAACGGGCGGCTGGGTCAGCCGGCCTTGAGATCCGCAATCAACTGGTTCAGGTCGCCACCACGGCGATCCAGCATCGCGCCGATTTCTTTGCGTTCGGACTTCACGATCGAAATCCCTTCGACCTGCATGTCGATGAACTTGCCGTTCTTGGCCGATACCACAAACACCACATCAAACGGAGATTTTCCCTTGAGCTGGGTCTTGGTCAGAACCTCAAATCGGCTTTTCACCTGCTTCGAGCTGACAACGTTGATGCTTCCACCCTCAAACTCGCGGAAACGGCTGCCATAGCGGCGGGCGATATAGGCGCGGAAGGCTTTGACGAATGCGCTTTTCTGCGACGCGCTGGCTGAACGACCATCCGGGCCAAGCGCCGACAACGCGATGAAGTCCACATCCGCATATTTTGCAAATACGTTCTCGAACCTTTTGATCATCGTCGCTTCGGATGTGCCGGAATTGATGATCCCGTTGATATCGCTGACAACCTGACCGATCAGGTTTTCTGCTTTCGCGGCGTCGATTGCCGCCATCGCGCGGCCCGGCAACAGGGCCAAAACACCCAGTCCGGCCAGTCCGCCCAGAACAGCGCGGCGTGTCAGTGAGGTTTCGTTACCCATCATACGCATCATAAATATCCTCAAGCTCATTGTCCTCGACCTCGATGCCAAGCTCATACCGGCGCGAATCAAGGTAATAGAGCCGCATCAACTCATACCCGTCTTCATTATAGTAGAACTCGTCAATCGTATCGCCGAACGTGTAACGGTCGCCAAACTTTGCCAGAACCCAAGTGACCTTGGGAAGGTGTTTTACTTCGGTCGGCAAAGCCAAGCTCAGTGGGTTCAGCACGAAGTCGACAAGAATGCCAAATCCGTCCCGCTCAGTCGACGGTCCGAAGAACGGCAGCACCACATAATCGCCTTCAGACGCACCCCAGACATGTAGCGTTTCGCCGAAATCGCTGTCGCGTTCTTCAAGACCAATCTCGGTTGCTACGTCTACCATGCCCAACAGCCCGAAGGTCGAATTGAACAGGAACCGCACGGTATTGTGAACGGCATCTTCGACATTGCCTTGCAGGATGTTGTTGGCCACGACGCCTGGCAATCCGGCATTGTCCGAAAAAACCGAGATCGTATCGCGAACACCGCGCGGCAGAATCTCGCCATAAGCCGTCGATGCCGGTGAAATCAGTGCGCGATCCAGATCAACGTTCGCCTCATGGGTGCGGCGGTTCTGCACCTCATGCGGGTCGTCATAGCCCGAAGGCGCCGGTGCCTGCGCACAAGCCCCAAGTGTCAGAAGCAACAGGCCAGCCATCGCCGGAAAAGTCTTCGAAATCGGTTTGGTCACAGTGATATCTTTATTTTGGCGGCAGTCGGACGTTGAGGTGACACATAATGCGCAGTGTTTCAATGCAAAGCCGTTAAGGGATTTGCAGCTTTTAATGTGTCTATTTGGCGACAGTTTACAAGCCGAATCCCGCCGAAGCCAGCGCGCTCTGCCTGCGCACCGCATATGGCGGCCTTCATCAGGTCAGATCAAATGGGACACCAGCAACACGCTTACGGTCAGAAAGAGCTGCGCAAGATCCGACACAGGATGCGCGGGCTGCTGATAAACGCGGCAATCTTTTCCATTTTTGTCAATCTTTTGACGCTGACGGCACCGATCTACATGTTGCAGATATATGATCGCGTCCTGAGCAGCGGGTCCGAAGCAACTCTCGCCACCCTTACGCTCCTCATGGCGTTTCTGTTCCTTATGATGGGTTGCCTTGACTATGCGCGCGGTCGCCTGCTGGCCCGCGCGGGTGCCCGTTTCCAAGCAGACCTTGATGAACGCATCTTCCTTTTGAACCTGAACTCGGAACAGAAGCCCCAGGATCGGCCAGTCACTGCAAGCGCGGTGCGCGATGTCGATGCAATCCGGCGGCTCTTCTCAAGCCCGGTCATGACCGCTTTCTTTGATCTTCCCTGGACGCCTGTCTTTCTGCTGGCGATCACGGTGTTTCATCCATGGCTGGGTGCGTTGGCGGTATCGGGCGGCGTGATTCTGGTAACGATTACGTCGCTTAACCAATGGCTCACACGGGGTCCAATGGCCGTATTAAGAAACCAGACCCTGCACGCCGATCAGATGGCGGGGCGGTTGCAGACCGAAGGGCAATTGGTTCGTGCGCTTGGGCTGTCAGAAACCACAACTCTCCGCTGGAAACGACTTCGCATTGTCGCGTTGGGCACTGGGTTGAGCCTCTCGGACCAGCAAAGTCTGTTCGCCGTGATGACAAAAACTTTCCGGCAGTTTCTTCAGTCGGCGATGCTGGGTTTGGGGGCTTATCTGGCATTGCAGGGTGCGATATCGCCGGGTGCCATGATTGCCGGATCCATTCTGCTTTCGCGCGCGCTTGGCCCAATTGATATTGCCGTCGGTCAGTGGCCCGTCGCGCAACAGGCAAAGGCAGCCTGGCAATCACTGGCTCAGCATCTTTCAGACGCGCCTGTTGGGGCCACAAGAACAACTCTTCCCACTCCCGCAGCCAATGTGCAGGTCAGCAACGTCACCGTCATCCCAACGGGTCAGAGCTTTGCGGTCTTGCAGAATATATCCTTCATGTTGTCGCCGGGCACGGCACTGGGGGTTATTGGCCCCTCAGGCGCTGGAAAATCGACACTGGCACAAGTCATGACTGGTGCGCTCCGCCCGTCGGCTGGCTCTGTGCGGTTGGACGGTGCGGCGCTCCATCACTATGGCCCGGCCCAGCTTGGTCGATCTATCGGCTATTTGCCACAACGGGTTGTTTTTTTTGACGGGACTGTGGCCGAGAACATTGCTGGATTTCACCCGGATACAGACGACGCCGATGTTGTGGCCGCGGCCACCGCCGCGGGCGCGCATCAAGTGATCCTGTCCCTGCCTGACGGTTATGACACCGTGGTCACGCCCGGAAACAGCCCGATTTCCGGCGGCCAGTTGCAGCGAATCTGCCTGGCGCGCGCGCTGTATGGCGCGCCGCCTTTGGTCGTGCTGGACGAGCCAAATTCGAACCTCGACCTTGACGGATCAGAAGCACTTAGCGTCGCGATACAAGGTGTGAAAGCGCGCGGTGGGGTGGTCGTGATCATGGCCCACCGCCCCTCGGTCATCCAGCATTGCGACCTGTTGATGGTGCTTGATCGCGGTCGCATCACTGACTTCGGACCACGCGAAGACATCCTCAGGAAAACCGTGCGGAACGCCTATCAGCTTCATGCCCTGCACAATGTTGAGCGAGGTAGCGATGCCAACGCCTGATCTGTCAGTTCGCGGTATCACGTTGTTCGGATTCCTTACGTTGGCGGTCCTTCTCATTGGCTTTGGCGCATGGTCTGTCTCTGCGCAGATCGCGAGTGCCGTGGTCGCCGATGGCATCGTTCGCCCGGATCGCGCGAACCATACGGTCCGACACCCCGAAGGCGGCGTCGTTACCTCGGTCAAGGTAATCGATGGCGATATGGTCAGCGCGGGCGACATCCTTCTAACGCTTGACGATACGCGCCAACAGTCGCGACGCGCCGTGCTGGAAAACCAACTGGTCGACACCTTGGCACGGATCGCTCGTCTGAAGGCGGAACGGGACGACGCGCCGTCTGTCATCTATCCATCCACGCTGCAACAGATCGCACTGGATCGTCCAAGTCTGACCGAGATAATGCAAGGGCAGACCCGACTGTTTCTGTCGCGCCGCGAACTGACCCAAACCCGATCTGCTCAACTGGACCAGCGTGCATCACAAATCGACCAGCAGAAAAGCGGGTTGGATGCACAAACAGTTGCGTTGACGCGACAGATCGCCCTTCTTCGAGAAGATTTGCAGCGGCAACGTGATCTGCTGGATCAGGGATTGACGCAGTATCCCCGAATCGCGGCCCTTGAACGGGAAGAGGCTGTTCTGACCGGCCGATTGGCCGAAATCGCTGCAACCAGAGCCGAGGCGGAATTGCGGCTGACTGAAACCCGATTGCAAAAACTGTCTTTTGACGCGGAGCATCGTGAGCAGGTGATTGCGGAGTTGCGGGATTTACAGTCCAAAGCTGCCGAACTGTCCGAAAAACTTCGTAGCATCAAATTTGAGGAGGAGCGGTTGACCGTTCGCGCCCCGGTCTCCGGTCTCGTTCATCAACTGGTGATCCAGACACCACAATCCGTGATCCAGCCCGGTCAGCCCATTCTGACCCTCATCCCCCAGGACGACGCATTGCGGGTCGCAGCGCGGATCAGCCCACAAGATATTGACCAGCTTTTTATCGGCCAAGCGGTAACGCTGACCTTCCCGGCCATTGCGGCCCGAAATGGTTCGGATGTGACAGCAAGGGTCAAAAAGATATCGGCTGATGCGGTCACGAACGAACAAACCGGGCAAGGCTATTTCGAGGTTGAGATCGGCATTGACCGGACTCAACGTGCCCGTTTGCCCACCGATACCATTCTACTTCCTGGAATGCCGGTCAAAGTATTCATCAAGATCGCAGATCGCAGCCCGATATCTTACCTGTTGCAGCCTTTCACCGCGTTTTTCCGCACCGCTCTGCGCGAAAAATAACCCGTCCGGGCTGGCAGGCTCGTTGTGATGATCGCTTTCACCCTTTTCAGGAAACGGATGGCAAGCTAGCGTCCCAGCAACCGCCCTACGCCAAGCGCGAAGACAATCGAAAAGGACGCGAGATGAGCAAATTTGAAACCCGACTTGCAGACCTGGGTGTCACCCTTCCCGATGCACCAGCACCGGCTGCAAACTATGTGCCTTATGTTAAAATCGGCGATCTGGTGCATGTATCGGGGCAGATCTCGATGAAAGACGGCGCGTTCCTGACAGGAAAACTGGGTAAGACCATGACCGCCGAAGAAGGCGCCCAAGCCGCCCGCAGCTGCGCGATCAGTCTGCTGGCACAGGTGAAAGCGGCCTGTGATGGCGATCTGGACCGCCTTCAACAAGTTGTCAAACTGGTCGGCTTCGTCAACTCAACGGACGAGTTTGGCGACCAGCCTAAGGTGATAAACGGGGCGTCGGACTTCATGGTCGAAGCGCTTGGGGATGTTGGGCGACACGCGCGTTCAGCCGTTTCGGCCGCCAGCCTGCCATTTGGAGTCGCGGTCGAGATCGAGGGCATTTTCCAGATCAAATGACCCGTTCACCAGTTCCCCTGCCTGCCAGCTTTCTGGCACGCCCGATTGCCCACCGCGCACTGCACGATGTGACAGCGGGTCGTCCCGAAAACTCACGCGCAGCGATCCATGCGGCCATTGCGGCGGGCTATGGGATCGAGGTTGATCTGCAACTGTCAAAAGACGCGCAGGCCATGGTTTTTCATGACTATGACCTGCGGCGTTTGACCGGTCAGTCCGGGCCAATCCAGCAACGTACATCTGATGAACTGGGCGGTATTACATTGTATCATGGCGACGAAGGCATTCCAACTTTTGAAGAGGTGCTTCGGATCGTGTCCGGTCGCGTGCCCTTGCTGGTGGAAATGAAGGATCAGGATGGGGCAATGGGGCCACGAACCGGACAGCTTGAATACGCCGTGGCCAGTGCTCTTGCCGGCTATGCGGGCGACGTGGCTGTCATGTCGTTCAACCCGCATTCGGTCGCTGCGCTCGGCGCACTTGATCCGACCTGTGCCCTGGGCCTGACCACCGAGGCTTTTCTTGAAAAAGACAACCCGCTTCTGCCAGCCGCCACACGCCGCTACCTTCGCGATATCCCTGATTTTGATCGGGTGAAGGCAAGTTTCATCAGCCATGACATTCAGGACCTTCGCAGCCCTGCTGTCGCAAGGTTGAAGGCAAAAGGCGTGCCCGTTCTGTGCTGGACGGTCAAATCAAAAGCCGCCGAGATCGAAGCGCGCAAGATTGCCGACAACATCACCTTTGAAGGCTATGCGGCTTGACCGCGCTTGTGGGGTTAGGCCCAATGTCACGGTGACAGATACTCAGATCGAAATCCGCACCCATCAAAGCCTTGCCAGTATTGCATCCAAGGACTGGGATGCCTGCGCCTGTCCTGAAACGGCGGACGGCGGACGCCCTGTCGATCCGTTCACGACGCATCGCTTCCTGACCGCGCTGGAAGCATCACGCAGCGTCGGCGAGGGCACCGGCTGGCAGCCACATTTCCTGAGTGTCCATGCAGAAGCGCAGATCATCGCCGTCGCGCCGGTCTATGCAAAGGCCCACAGTCAGGGTGAGTATGTGTTCGATTACAGTTGGGCAGATGCCTATGAACGGGCGGGCGGGCGATACTATCCGAAACTGCAAGTTGCGGTTCCTTTTACCCCCGTCAGCGGCCGCCGCTTTCTGACCCGACCCGGTTACGAAACCGTTGGACAGGCCGGATTGGTGCAGGGCATTGTCAAGATCGCCACAGAGAACGGCCTGAGTTCTGCACACGTCACCTTCTGCACAAGCGAAGAGGCGAAAGCGGGCGAACAAATGGGACTTCTTCATCGGATCGGGCAACAGTTTCATTGGGAAAACCATGGATATCAGACGTTCGATGCGTTTCTGGACAGCCTGAGTTCGCGAAAGCGCAAACAGATCAGGAAAGAGAGACGGCAGGCGCAGGACTTTGGTGGCAGGATCGTCGCTCTGACCGGCGACGCCATAAAATCCCACCATTGGGACACGTTCTGGCGGTTTTATCAGGATACTGGTGCGCGCAAATGGGGTCGCCCTTACCTGACGCGTGCCTTCTTTGACGAGATGCATCAAACAATGCGCGATGATGTGCTGCTGGTCTTGGCGGTGGAGGGCGACCGCGCTGTTGCCGGTGCGCTGAACGTGATCGGGCGCGAAACGCTGTTCGGGCGCTATTGGGGCGCGTTGGAACATTTCCCCTGTCTGCATTTCGAGCTTTGCTATTATCAAGCGATCGACTTCGCAATCTCGCACGGGATGCGCAGGGTCGAGGCCGGTGCGCAAGGCGAACACAAACTGGCGCGCGGGTATCTGCCCGTGGCGACTCATTCATTGCACTGGATCGCTGAACCCGGATTTCGCGATGCGGTCGAACAATTTGTGACCGCCGAGAAAGAGGCCGTTGAAGGGGATATCGACATCCTGACCTCCTACGGCCCCTTTCGAAAGACGGACATGCACGAGCGTGACTAGGCCGGCAGGTCCGCCAACAATGCCTCGCCGCCCGAGGTTTCGCATACCCCGGCGTTTTCTTCGGCATTCAGCACTTTGACCACACCGTCTTCCGCATACAGCGCATAACGGCGCGAGCGGTTAATCAAGCCCGCAGGTGGGGCGTCGAAGCTCATACCGACAGCTCGTGTAAACGTACCTTCTGCATCGCCTAACATGGTGATACCTGCCGCAGCCGCACCTGTGCTTTCGCCCCATGCGTCCATGACGAACGGGTCATTGACGGAAATACAAACCACCGCGTCGACGCCTTTCTTATCGAACTCCGGTTTTGTCCGTATGAAGCTGGGAACATGCGCCGTCGTGCAAGTGCCGGTATAGGCACCAGGCAACGCGAATATCACCACCCTGTTCCCCTTCGTCAGTGACGAAAGCTCGACCGATTCTGGTCCGTCCGCACCCATCCGCAACAAGGTCGCGTCGGGCAGTTTGTCACCTACTGAAAGTGTCATTTTCAACATCCCTGATTGTGTTTCCGGTTCCTCCAGTCATAGTCTGAAAACCGCGTCAGGTCAGTAAGAATGGAAACCCAACATGTCTCACATTGTTGTCATCGGCGCCGGGCAAGCCGGTGCGTCCTTGGTTGCAAAGCTGCGGAATTCCGGATTTGACGGAGACATCACCCTGATCGGGGCCGAGCCTGCACCGCCCTACCAACGCCCCCCGCTGTCAAAGGCGTATCTGCTGGGTCAGATGGAGTTGGAACGCCTTTATCTACGCCCCGAGAGCTTTTATTCGGAGAACAACATCACGCTACGACTAGACACCCGTGTGGACGCGATTGATGCAGCGTCGCGCGAGGTGGTGATCGGTGATGAACGCGTTCCTTACGATCAACTGGCTCTGACCACGGGATCTGCACCGCGACACCTGCCCGCCGCGATTGGCGGCACGCTTGAGGGTGTGCATGTGGTGCGCACACTGGAAGACGTCGACAGAATGGCCGCCGAGTTCGCGCAAGACCGCCGCGTGTTGATCATTGGTGGCGGCTACATCGGACTGGAAGCTGCCTCGGTTGCCGCCAAGAAGGGTCTTGGGGTTACGCTGGTGGAAATGGCAGATCGCATCCTGCAACGGGTCGCCGCACCTGAGACGTCGGATTATTTCCGCACCCTGCATCGCGCCCACGGGGTTGATATTCGCGAAGGGGTCGGGCTGGATCGGCTGACCGGCGACGGTCGTGTGACGGGAGCAGTGTTGTCGGACGGCAGCTCGCTTGACGTTGATTTCGCGGTGGTTGGTGTGGGGATATCTCCGTGCACCTCACTGGCCGAAGCAGCCGGGCTTGAGATTGACAACGGAATTAAGACCGACGCGCAAGGCCGCACGTCAGACCCTGCAATCTGGGCGGCGGGCGATTGCGCCTCTTTCCCCTATCGCGGCACGCGTATCCGGCTGGAAAGCGTGCCCAATGCCATTGATCAGGCAGAGGTGGTCGCGCGCAACATGATGGGCGAAAACGTCAAATATGTTGCCAAACCGTGGTTCTGGTCGGATCAGTATGAGGTAAAACTGCAAATCGCAGGTCTGAACGCAGGCTATGACAACATCGTGTCGCGGACAGGCGAACACGAGGGCAGCATGAGCTTCTGGTATTATCAGGGTGATACGCTTCTGGCGGTGGACGCGATGAACGATCCGCGCGCCTATATGATCGGCAAACGTTTGATCGAAGGCAGCAAGTCGCCGGACAAGGCGATCATTGCCGACCCAACCGCTGACCTGAAACCGCTGTTGAAATGAGGATTATTGCCGGGCGTTTTCGCGGGTTGTCTCTGGCCAATGTCGGCAAAGGTGATGCCGGTGCGCATCTGCGGCCCACCACTGACCGTGTGCGCGAAAGCCTGTTCTCGATGCTGACCGGGGGGCGGTTTGGCGACCCAATTCAGGACGCGTGGGTTCTGGACCTGTTTGCGGGCACCGGCGCGCTGGGGCTGGAAGCCCTGTCGCGCGGTGCTAACCATGTGACGTTTGTCGATGATGGCCGCAAATCCCTGTCTCTGATCCGCGAGAACATTGCGAAATGTCGTTGTTCGGATGAAACCACCATTATCAAACGCGACGCGACACGGTTGGGAGGTGGCCAACCCCATAATCTTGTGTTTCTGGATCCACCCTATGGAAAAGGGCTGGGGGAA
This sequence comes from Aliiroseovarius sp. B-4, assembly GCF_056857795.1. Classification (NCBI taxonomy): domain Bacteria; kingdom Pseudomonadati; phylum Pseudomonadota; class Alphaproteobacteria; order Rhodobacterales; family Paracoccaceae; genus Aliiroseovarius; species Aliiroseovarius sp. B-4. Next base: position 64,724 of record NZ_JBSXNV010000042.1, on the reverse strand, counting down.
AAGGCTTTGACCGCCGCCATGCAAGGGGGCTGGGTTGCGCCAGATGCGCTGATCGTGTGGGAGGATAACGTGGCGGTCACGCCCCCGGACGGGGTCGAATTGCTTGATGTGCGACGATATGGGGATACGACAATCTCGATCTGTGCGTTTTCAGCAGCCTAATCCCAAGTCGGGTGGAACTTTCCGGCAGGCGACAACGTGAAGATATCGCACCCATCTGCCGTGACACCGACCGAGTGTTCGAACTGCGCAGACAGCGATTTATCGCGGGTGATCGCTGTCCAGTCATCCGCAAGGATCTTGGTTTCCGGCCGGCCCAGATTGACCATCGGTTCAATGGTGAAGAACATGCCTTCTTCCAGCACCGGACCCATACCGGGACGCCCATAATGCAATACGTTCGGCGGGGCATGGAACACTTGCCCCAGACCGTGGCCGCAGAAGTCGCGCACCACCGACATGCGCTGGCTTTCCACATGAGACTGGATGGCGTGCCCGATGTCGCCGAAGGTGTTTCCGGGGCGCACGGCCTCGATCCCTTTCATCAACGCATCATGCGTCACTTGAATAAGACGCTCGGCAAAGGGTTTGATCGTGCCAGCCTTATACATTCGACTGGTGTCGCCATACCATCCGTCCACGATCACCGTCACATCGACATTCAGGATGTCGCCGTCAATCAGTTCGTCATGTCTGCGAGCCGATTTTTCGTTCTTGCCCTTGGGCGTTTTCGATCCGGGGATACCGTGACAGACGACATGGTTCAGCGAAATGCAGGACGCGTGTTTGTAGCCTTTATAGCCAATCGTTGCCGAAACCGCGCCCGCCTCGTCCACCATAGCCTCAATCGCGGCGTCAAGCTCGGCGGTGGTCACGCCCGGTTTTACCATCGGCGCGATCCGGTCAAGAATATCGGCGGCCAAACGGCCTGCCGCATGCATCCCGGTAAAATCGGAAGTGTCGTATAGGCGAATGCCTTCTTTGGTCACGCGCATGGTATCGTCCATGGTTTGGTCCTCTTGCTTCGCCCCTAAATAGGATGTTCAGGCCAAAGACGCCAGAGGGCCTGCAATTTCAATACCCTCGGGGCTGACCCGCGTGCCAAGAGCTATCGTTTCAACGCCTGCCGCGCGCGCTGCATCGAATGCCGCGCCATAGACCGGGTCAATATCGCGTGCCAGATCAAACCGATCACAATCGGTGCGCTGCACCAGATAAAGCATCACGGCGCGATGGCCCTGCGCAACCATATTCGCCAACTCGCCCAAATGTTTGGTGCCACGGGCGGTCACGCTGTCGGGAAACTCGGCCAGACCGGGTTGGCGCGACAGCGTCACGGATTTCACCTCGACATAGGTCAGCCGATCATCGCCTTCCAACAGAAAATCAATGCGGCTGTTGTCACCATATTTCACCTCGGGCCGGACGGTGTGATAATCCCCCAAGCCCGCGACCGAACGCGTGTCCAGCGCCACCCGCAGCGCGCGGTTCGGCACCGACGTATCGACCCCCGTCATATGCCCGTTCTCATGGTCCACCAACCGCCAGCCGAATTTCAGCTTCTTCTTGGGGTCGTCATTCGGTTCCAGCCAGATTTTCATGCCCGGATCAGCCAGACCCATCATCGAGCCGGGATTGGCACAATGCGCAACCACTTCACGACCATCTTCCAGCAGGCAATCGGCCAAAAAACGTTTGTAACGTCGAATGAGTCTGGCGGGCACAAGGGGGCTGGGAAATTGCATGGAGCGGGCCTATACCGGAAGAAGGAAAGGAGCAAGCAATGCCAAACCCGACAGCCGCCATGTTGGTGATCGGAGACGAGATTTTGTCAGGCCGGACAAGGGATGCAAACATGCATTACCTGGCGGGTAAACTGACCGAGCACGGCATTGACCTGAAAGAAGTGCGCGTCGTGTCCGACGACGCCCCGGCGATCGAGACAGCGGTAATAGCGCTTTCCAAAAGCTATGACCACGTCTTTACTTCGGGCGGGATCGGCCCCACCCATGACGACATCACCGCAGACTGCATCGCACGCGCTTTTGATGACCATATCGACATCCGCGACGATGCGCGCGACCTGTTGGCCGCCCATTACGCACGGCAGGGACAGGAGTTCAACGCTGCACGCCAGCGCATGGCGCGAATCCCGGACCACGCGACGTTGATTGACAATCCAGTGTCGATCGCACCCGGCTTCACGCTGGAAAACGTGCATGTGATGGCGGGCGTTCCGTCTGTATTCAAGGCAATGGTCGATAGTGTTATACCCGACTTGACAGGGGGTGCGCCTCTGCAATCCCGTTCGATCCGGATCGAACGCGGGGAAGGCGAGATCGCCGGCCCGTTGGGGCAACTGGCGAACAAAAACGCGGACCTGAGTTTCGGATCATATCCATTCATTCAAAACGGTATTTTCGGCGCGAACATCGTGATCCGGGGCACAGATCCCGCCCGGCTTGATGCTGCCGTCCAAACCCTGTCCCAACTATTTTCGGAGGACATATGAAACACAATCTTCCCAGCGTTGACAAAGTTATTGAAGCTTGCGAAGCGACTTGGCCACCTGCCGAAACAAAACGCGTCGGCGCATGGGTCATCCGTGATGGCGCTGGTGGGGGCAAGCGTGTCTCGGCTGCGACGGAAAACTGGCCAACCACCGAAGCGGACCTGCCCGTCGCGGAAAAAGCCATGCGCGAGCTTGGGATGGATCCGTTGTTTCAAATCCGTCATGGCGATGAGCATCTGGACGATATGCTTGAAAAACACGGCTATCAGATTGTCGATCCGGTTAATTTCTGGGTGATCGAGGTTGAAGAGCTGACCCAGAATGCCCCGCCACCTGTCTCGGCCTTTTCCATCTGGCCGAGTCTGTCGATCATGGATGAACTGTGGGAAGCTGGTGGCGTTGGCAAAGAACGGCGTGCCGTGATGGAACGTGCCAAGTGCCCCAAAACGGGTTTGCTGGCCCGCACCGACGATGCCCCGTCAGGTGTTGGATTTGTCGGCCTGCACGGAGAGATCGCGATGGTCCATGCCTTGCATGTAGACAAGGAAATGCGCCGGATGGGAACGGGTTTGAACCTGCTGAAGCAGGCAGCGATCTGGGCGAAGGCTCAAGGGGCAAAGTATGTTGCCCTGATCGTGACCCAAGGCAACCACGCGGCAAATCCTCTTTATGCCAATATTGGGATGCACTTGATCGGGCATTACCATTACCGCACCAAACCACAATAAAGGGAACCACCCATGCCGCGCAAAAACAATGGTGTGACGGCGCTTGACCTGCCGATGGTCGACCCGTTGCCCGAGGACATTCAGAAATACTTCGACATCTGCGACGAGAAACTTGGCCTCGTCCCGAATGTGCTGAAAGCCTATGCGTTCGACATGGAAAAATTGCGCGCGTTTTCGGCGATGTATAACGAATTGATGTTGGGCGACAGCGGGTTGTCAAAGCTGGAGCGCGAGATGATCGCCGTTGTCGTCAGCTCGATCAATCGCTGCTGGTATTGTCAGGTCGCCCATGGTGCCGCCGTGCGCGCCCTGTCCGGCAATCCGCAACTGGGGGAAGCGATGGTCATGAACTGGCGCATGGCCGATCTGGACAACCGTCAGCATGCAATGCTGGGTTTTGCCGAGAAAGTTGCCAAGGCATCCTCCGAAATAACCGAGGCGGATCGCAACGCATTGCGGCAAGCCGGGTTCTCGGATCGGGACGTCTGGGATATTGCAGCTACGGTCGGGTTTTTCTCGATGTCCAACCGCATGGCATCGGCTGTCGGGATGCAACCAAACGTCGAATATCACGCCCAGAATCGATGACGATCTTGTCCCGATTCCTTTGGCTGGCAACCGTGCTGATGTTTGCCACCGGTGCAGCGCAACCTGTCCAGGCGTTCAATCTGCCAGCCGGGGCGAAACTGCGCGCGGAAGAGCGCGACGACGCAGGTCGCGCCACCATTGCAACAGAGCGCTTCAATGGCGAGGCGGTGCCTTCCATCGTCGCCGAAGGTCAGATTGTTCGTCAGGCGTGGAAAGTGGATGGCACCAGCCAAACCAGCTTTCAGATCCTCCTCGGCCTGCGCGACCAGTTGATTCAGGATGGGTTCGACATATTGTTTCAGTGTCAGTCCGTGTCCTGCGGCGGCTATGATTTCCGCTTCGGCGTGGGTCATTTCAAAGCGCCTGACATGTTCGTAGACCTTGGCGATTATCATTATCTTAGCGCGCGCAAGGAGGGTCAGCTGACCAGTGTCCTGGTCAGTCGCTCGAAAGAGGCAGCTTTTATTGAAGTGTTGCAGCTCAACCCGGAAGACAGCGCGGCATCCAAGGCACCGGCGATCTCGGCTCAAACAGCTGTGCGCATCCCATCATCCGGACCCATTGGCGCGCTGTTGGAAAACAACGGACGCACCGTGCTTGACGGGCTAAGCTTCGCGACCGGGTCTTCTGAATTGACCGACGGCAACGTGCCTGTCCTGAACGAACTTGCGACCTATCTAAATCGGAACCCCGAGCGAGAGATCATTCTGGTGGGCCACACAGATGCAGAGGGCAGCCTTGCAGGCAATGTCACACTGTCACGCAAACGGGCAACCGCAGTGATGAACAGCCTGATCCAGCAATACGAGGTGAACCCCGCGCAATTATCTGCCGAGGGTGTTGGCTTTCTGATGCCGCTCGCCCCCAACCTGACAGCAGAAGGTCGCGAGATGAACCGACGGGTAGAAGCGGTATTGATCAGCACTGACTAGACGCTGGTCCAATTACCAGTTGTCGGGCCCTTTATCGGCAAAGGCGTGAACCAGAAAATCGATAAACGCGCGGACTTTGGGTTGAGTGAACCGGCCCGGAGGATAGACGGCATAGATACCCTGCACATCCTGGGGCAAGTCGGGGATCGCATCGACGACCAACCCCTGCTCCAACGCATCGGAATAAAGGAAACTGGGCAAATAGGCGATTCCAAGACCGGAAATGGCCGCATTCAGAAGCGACTGTCCGTCATTCACACTCAGCCAGCCAGCAGACCGGACCTGCCGCACCTCGCCTGACGGGGCCGGAACTTTCCAAACATTGCCCGAACTTTGGTTCGAGTAATGCAGGAGTTTGTGTTCGTTCAGGTCGTCGATGCGAGTGGGGCGGCCATACTGCTCGAAATATTCGGGGCTGCCAACCATCCGGCGGGTGGTCGTTGAGATTTTGCGGGCGCGAAGCGAGCTGTCTTCCAACTCGCCCACACGGATAGCCATATCGAACCCCTCGGAAATCAACTCAACGTAGCGGTTGGCCAAATCCAGATTCACATGCACATCGGGGAAATCATGTAAGAATTCTCCCAGCACAGGGCTTAGGTGATTAACACCAAAATCGGTCGCTACGGAAATGCGCAGGATACCGGACGGGGCCGACTGCATGGACGTCACGAGCGCATCCGCTTCGCCTGCATCATTCAAGACGCGCCGCGCGCGATCGTAATAGGCAAGGCCAATTTCCGTCGGGCTGACCCGCCGTGTCGTGCGGTTCAAAAGCCGGGCACCGAGGCGTGCCTCAAGACTTGAGACATGCTTGGAAACCGCAGATTTCGAGATACCCATCTTCTTGGCAGCATCCGTGAAACCGCCTTGGTCCACTACGGTGGCAAAGGCTTCCATTTCGGTCAGTCGATCCATTTCACTCTTTCCAACAAGTTCACCCCAGTGCGCTCGTTTATCCCGGCCAATTGGGGCAAGACTGTGAAGAACAACCGACAATACGGGGGTAATTGCGGGATCGTTATGGCTCTGGAAACGACCGCGGTCGGCTATCGTGTTGAAAAGGTTAGCTCTGCGATACTGATCCAGATTGGCAGGGTGATGGCAGCCAACAAAGTTGTCTGGGCGATCAAGGTCGCGACCAGATTTCGGTTTGCCCCGAAGGCCGACGCCAATACATGCGCCGCCGAGGCCGTCGGAAGGGCTGCAAACACGATCAGCACCGATGCAATGGCTGGATCCAGCGACAGGACCAGGCTGACACCCAAAGCAAATACAGGCAGCACCACCAGTTTTATCGCACAGATCGCCCCGCTGAACCGGTCCAGCCGCGCCAACGCACCCCAGTTCATGGTCGCACCAATCGACAAAAGCGCGATGGGGATGGCTGCGCGCGCCAACATCTCGATCGGGACCATGATCGGGGTGGGTAAGCGCCAGCCCATCAAGCCAAACACGACACCGCCAAGACTGGCCAGCAGAAACGGGTTCAGGACCACCTTGGTCACGGTCGCCCCAAAGCCCAACGCACCGCCGTGCGACAGGGCGGACACCGCAAACAGATTTGCCACAGGGACGCCCATGCCGACCGCCACAGCCATCTCGCCTGCGCCGCCATGGGTCAGAAGCTCGACAGCGACCAGACCCAGGGCCGTGTTGAACCGCCAGCAAACCTGCCACGTGCCCGCGAAATCCAGAAACCGGTCTGGCCCGACACCGCGAACAAGCCAACCCATGATCAATCCAACAGACAGGATGGACCAAACAACAGGTGCCATGATGAAAAGCTTTTCCGGGTCGATGGGGCGGCTGGCAGCCGCCACGAACAAAAGCGCGGGAAACAGGATCTCGAAATTCAGCCGATCCAGACCTTGCCACGCGTTTTCAGACAGACGCTTGCGAAGAACTCCACCCAACCCCACAAGAAGGAAGCTGGGCATAAGACCTGCAAAGACGGCTAAGAAAACCATGTGACCTCCGAAGCAAACGCCTCAAGATCAGTGGTTCAGATCAAAGAGCGGCCGCCAGGCGCGATCCTTGGTCGATTGCCCGCTTGGCGTCAAGTTCTGTCGCCACATCCGCGCCACCGATCACATGCGGTGACTTTCCTCGCGCCACAAGCGCGTCGGCAAGACTGCGGTCACTGACCTGACCGGCACACAGGATGATATTGTCCGCCTCGATCATACGCGGGTTATCCCGCGCTTCACCAGTTGAGACCATCAGCCCATTATCGGTAATCCGCTCGTAATTCACACCGCCCACCATCTCGACCCCTTTCATTTTCAGGGTCGCGCGGTGAATCCAACCGGTGGTCTTGCCAAGCCCCTTGCCCAGCGTCTTGGCCTTGCGCTGCATCAGCGTCACATGGCGCGCAGGCGCTTCGGGTTTCGGACCATCCGGTGACAACCCGCCACGCGCCTTGGCCGGGTCGGTCACGCCCCATTCGATCAGCCATTCGTCAAGGTTTTCGGTCGGGCTGTCACCCGCTTGGGTCAGATATTCGGCCACATCGAAACCGATACCCCCTGCCCCGATGATCGCCACACGGTCGCCCACTGGCACCTCGTGGCGCAAGACGTCGATATAAGACAGGACGTTGTCGGACTCCTGCCCCTCGATCCCCGGATCGCGGGGGATGACACCGGTGGCGATGATCACCTCGTCAAAGCCATCAAGGTCGTCCGAAGTCACCTCTTTTCCCAGTTGCAGGTCAATCTCTGATGCCGCAACCTGCCGTTCATACCATTCGACCAGACCGATGAATTCCTCTTTGCCGGGGATTTTCTTGGCCATGTTCAACTGCCCACCCACCTGATCGGCGCGATCAAACAACGTAACCCTGTGACCTCGTTGGTCGGCCACAAGCGCCGTGGACAGACCCGCAGGCCCCGCGCCCACAATGGCGATGGATTTGGGCGTGTCGGTCATGTCATAGCGCAGTTCTGTCTCGTAACAGGCCCGCGGGTTTACAAGGCAGGTCGAGATCTTGCCACCGAACGTATGGTCCAGACAGGCTTGATTGCACGCGATGCAAGGTGCGATGTCGCCAGCCCGGCCCTCGGCGGCTTTCGCAACAAACGCCGGGTCGGCAAGAAATGGGCGTGCCATCGACACCATGTCCGCCGCGCCACCGGCGAGCACCTCTTCGGCCACGTCCGGGTGGTTGATCCGGTTTGATGTGATGATTGGCAGCGACACCCGCCCCATCAGCTTTTTCGTGACCCATGTAAAAGCGGCGCGCGGGACCGAGGTTGCAATTGTCGGGATACGTGCCTCGTGCCAGCCAATGCCGGTGTTGATGATCGTGGCGCCGGCCTTCTCGATCTCTTTCGCCAATTGCACGACCTCGTCAAAGGTCGAGCCGTTGGGGACAAGGTCAATCATCGACAAGCGATAGATGATGATGAACTCGGGACCAACAGCGGCGCGCACGGATTTCACCACCTCGATCGGCAAGCGCATCCGGTTTTCATACGGCCCACCCCAGCGGTCTTCGCGCTTGTTGGTGTGGGTGACAAGGAACTGGTTCAGGAAATAGCCTTCCGACCCCATAACCTCGACACCGTCATAGCCAGCCTCTTTCGCGCGGGCGGCGGCGGTGGCGAAATCGGCGATCTGTTTCTGGATGCCGTCTTCGTCCAGTTCCTTCGGCGGGAAAGGTGAAATTGGTGATTTGATTGGGCTGGCCGAAACGCAATCCGGTCCATAGGCATAGCGCCCGGCGTGAAGGATCTGCATCGCAATCTTGCCGCCCTCAGCGTGCACACGATCCGTGACGATCCGGTGATTGGCAATGTCTTCGTCGGTGTAAAGACCTGCCGCACCGGGATACACGCCACCTTCGGGGTTCGGAGCCATACCACCGGTCACGATCAACGCCGCCCCACCCCGGGCGCGTTCGGCATAGAATTCAGCCACGCGCGGCCAGTCGCCACGTTCTTCAAGCCCTGTGTGCATAGACCCCATAAGCACGCGGTTCTTCAGGGTCGTAAAGCCCAAATCAAGGGGGGCAAGTAGGGTCGGATAGCTGGTCATGCTGGCGGTCTCCTGTCAGTTGCGGCAAACTTGTACGAGGGGTCGCGCGCTGTCATTCAAAACGCTGCGTAACCGGGCGGGTTTACCACGCGCAATCTCTGGTCAGGGCGTCGATCTGATTGGGAGCATAAACGGCCACACCTGCGGCCCGCAATGCAGCAGTGGTAACGCCGAACCCGATCCGCTGCGCGCCATCGTGATGCCCGCTATAAAGCAGCGTCGATCCGCAAGACGGGCTGGCCTCGGTCAACAAGGCATAGGTGCAGCCTTGGGATCGTGCCATTTCTACAGCGCGCTTCGCACCTGTAACGAAGGCGGCGGTAACATTGGTCCCGGCGTTGTCCAATACTCTGGCACGTCCGGCCAGAACATCGTCACCACCATAGTCCGGCTCTATCTCGGCGGGCAGACGCGGAACCGCCAAGCCTCCGGCTAGTTCCGGGCAAAACGGCACGAGTCGGCCTTCGGCCTTCCAGCGCGTCAAACAAGCGTGCAGAAATGTCTTGGACTGCCCGTCATACCGCACCTTCTGTCCCATCAGGCACGCGCTGACCAACAGCCGGGACATTGTTAGCTGGTTTCCATGCAGTGCCGCCGAAACGCGCGTTTGAGCATGTCCAGCTCTGCGCGCAACAGATCGACCTCGGCCCTGATGTCCGTCTCAAGCGGTTGCCCGGTCATGATCGAAAACGAATTGAGTGTCGCACCACTGTTCTTGTCGGTGATCAGGAAAGTCTGAACGCCATCGGTCAGCAACTCCGCTGGGATCGGCACTTTCACCACGAAAGCGCCATTTTGATCCGGGTGAGGTGCCACTGTCACACCATTGATTTTCTGCGACAGATGCGTCACCTGAAGATCTGGCGGGTCGTCCTGCGCATTCCCGATCGTCAGAACACCTTCCCATACGCCGGCTTGTATACGTGCCTTTACCAACTGGGGTTTTGTCACTTCACGCTCCTTATCAGACCTCTGCCCGCGGGCGACGACTGAATGTCACGTCGCGCAGGATCACCTGGCTCATCTCGGGATTCTCGAACACCAGATCAACCCACATGCGGTCGACCCGTTTCTCGTTCAGATTGGTATAGGCAAGATCGAATTCCACAATGGCCTCGGTTTCATCAGTCGGCAGGGCGCGGACAATCTGTTCGGTGTTCGGCCCGTGCTGAACGTTCAGACGCGCGAAAACCTCCAACGGTTTTTCCATCTCGATCAGTGTCATCAGACGCACAAGGTGATTGCGTTTCAACCCCTCGACAGCGGTTTTCGGAAGCTCGACCACGAGCGACAGAAACGATCCGTCAAACCCGAAGACATCCATCCTCAGACCGAACGGCGCAAGGTCACTTTCACGCGTATTTCGGACCTGCCGGACCGTCAGCTCCGAAACCCGGCAATCGTGAAACACCGTTGCTTCACTGCCGAAGTTCGTCTTGCTTTCTACGGCGGATTGCCCCGGCGGTGAAAGTGGGCCACGCCACAGTTCCGGACGATATGCCCAATCACTGTGCAATGGTTTTTGAATGGCGTCCGAACCGATCAAAGGTAAAGTCAGCCGCCCATCTGCCACATGCAACACGCGATCCAGCGCTTCGCGCAGCGCGCGCGCATGTGTGCGAACACCGCGCAGCGCCGCAAGATCAAGAGTGTCAGCCTGTCGCAGAACAGATTGCCAGCGCAGCAAAGACCGGCGCTGAAGCCAATGATCAAGGATTCCGTTCACACGTCGCGCCATATTGTGGTGTCGCCCTGCTAAGATTCGTCCGCCTGCCCGCAGTCATTCTTAGAACAGAATAGGGTCAGTTGCGCAAACCACCTAGCCAACCTTTCACGCCGCCAGCGCCATTGGAGCGCTTGTTTGCCTTGCGAATCCGGGCGACAAATTCTCGCAGCAGCTCATACCCCTTTCCCGGTCCGAGCGGCTGATCCGCGAATGCGGTGGCGCTGGCCGTGACAAGTCGCCCGTTCACCTCAAGAAACGCCCGCCATGTGGTGTTCGACAGGGCCGGGGGCAGACCGTCCGACGTATCCCTGACCCGGACATAAAGCACACCAGACGCCGACTTCACGTCCAGCAAAGTGACAGTCTCCGACTTTCCCACCCGGCTGAGCGCCGCGCGACCAGCATCGCTTTGCACAAAGCCGCGCGCCTCGCGCAGTCGGGCCTCCGGTTCATCTGGCAATGCGGAGGCTTGAATGGGCATCGGAAGGACAGTGGCGGTCAGGAATGCAGGCTTTCCGGGCTTGGGGTCTGCTGGGTTTTTGGTCAAGGCCGCACACGCTCCGATCGGTAGGAACGCGCCTGCTTCTGTGTCCTGATGCGCCGATGTGTCGATACAGAATCCTTTGGGGGCGGCAATCGTCACTGCCCCGCCCATGACGGCCTTGCTCCGAACCAGATCCTCTCGCGGCGTCGCTCGCTCTGCCGAGAAAATGGGGCTTTCCGACAAGTTGGGTCCAGTTTCCCCCCCACCAAGGCAGCCGGTCAGACCCAAGAACATACTCAGCGCCAGACCGACGCGCCACGCAGCGGTTCCGCAGCTCATGGATTTTTCAACCATTACTTCCCCCCACCCGAGGCAACACAATCCGGGCATCACATCAACGTGCACAAATTTCCACCAACTTTTCCCGGTTGTCCATCCATCAGATCGCCCTCATCATAGGGTAAATGAGTTTACATCGTCAGGTATCCATGTGTCCGTTTCCCCCTTTTCCGACAGTCTTTTGATCGCCAAAGCGTTCTGGTCTCCGGCTTTCCCCCACATTCAATTGTGGCGAACGATCATTGGCATCATCATCATTCATGCGGTGTTTTTTGCCGTGACCTTTGCGATTTTAATCGTTGGAGCCAATCTGCTTGGCACCGATCCCGGCAGTATGCTCGGTGCCTCGACCCCTGCCGAGGCAGCGGTGTTTTTCCTGACTTTCCTGGGGTATCATCTGGGGCTATGGGTGACAGTCAGGCTGCTGCACAAACGCGGATACCGTAGTTTGTTTGGACCCGCCCTTCGCGTAAATTGGCTCCATTTCAGACGCGGACTGCTGATCGCCATCGGGATCAGCATCGCGGCGATCCTGGTGCAACTGCTTCAACCCTTGTTCCTGTCACCTGCACAGGAAACCTCAGCCCAACAATCCATTCCCTTTGTGAATTGGGCGCTGTTGGTTGTGCCCGCGCTGATATTGGTGCTGATGCAAATCTTCGCCGAGGAACTGGTGTTTCGGGGTTATGTCCTTCAACAACTCCGCGCGCGATTTCGGTCGATCTGGATATGTGCAATCTTGCCTTCGCTTGCGTTTGGGGTGCTGCACTATGATCCCGCCACCTATGGCATCAACAGCATATTCTACGTCACGCACACAGCGACTATCGGTATCCTGCTGGCCGTTGTCACACTGCGCACGGGAAATATCGGTGCTGCTGCCGGTTTGCACTTTGGCAACAACGCCATGCTGATCTTTTCCGGCACCAAGGGCACGCTGGATGGCTTTTCGCTTTTCCTGACCGAAATGGACCTGACCAGTGCACAAATGACATGGTCCATCCTGTCTCAGACTACGGTGGTTGTCGCCGCCTTTGCCCTGTGGTGGTGGATGACCCAGCGCAACCAGCCAATTGCAAATGCCGAACAGGCGGACTAGTTAAAACCAAACGACCAAGGAAGACAGGCGATGAACTGGATCTCGAATTACGTCCGCCCCCGCATCAACTCGCTTTTTTCGCGCCGCGAAGTGCCTGAGAATTTGTGGACCAAATGCTCAGAATGCGGAACGATGCTGTTTCACCGCGAATTTACCGAGAATCTGAACGTATGCACCAGTTGCGATCATCACATGGGTATCACGCCCCGTGAACGGTTCACCGCACTGTTTGACGGTGGCGTCTTTACCGAGGTCAACGTCCCGGCCCCCGTCGACGACCCATTGCATTTCAAAGACCAGAAGAAATACCCGGAACGCATGAAGACCGCCCGAAAGGATACCGGCGAACGTGAGGCGATGCTGGTTGCTGAAGGCGAAATTGGCCGCACCCCGATCGTGGCCGCGGCACAGGACTTCAGCTTCATGGGCGGGTCCATGGGCATGTATGTGGGTAATGCCATCATTGCCGCCGCTGAACGTGCCGTCACTGCCAAGCGTCCGCTTGTCCTGTTTTCCGCCGCCGGTGGTGCGCGGATGCAGGAAGGTATTCTGAGCTTGATGCAAATGCCGCGCACAACGGTTGCGGTGCAGATGCTGAAGGAAGCCGGACTGCCTTATATCGTGGTCTTGACCCACCCCACCACCGGCGGTGTGACCGCATCCTATGCGATGCTGGGAGACGTACACATTGCTGAACCCAATGCGCTGATCTGCTTTGCCGGTCCGCGTGTCATTGAACAGACGATCCGCGAGAAACTGCCGGACGGATTCCAACGGGCCGAATACTTGCTTGATCATGGGATGCTGGACCGTGTGACCCACCGCAAGGACATGAAAGACGAACTCGTCACCATCCTGCGTATGCTGACGGGCAAAGGCCCGGCAGTGAAAGGCGATCTGCCAAAACCAGAAGACGTTGCAGCGCCGAAAGTCGACGCCAAAACTGCCCCCGCCGAACCGAAAGTCGAACCGAAAGTCGATGCGGAAACGAAGGCGAAGAAAGCGTGAGCGAAAGCGGTTCGGATATCATCCTTGATCGGATGATGTCCCTTCACCCAAAGATCATTGATCTGACGCTGGACCGAGTCTGGCGTCTTTTGCATGCGGTCGACAATCCTCAGGACAGACTGCCACCGGTCATCCATCTGGCGGGCACCAATGGCAAAGGCTCGACCCTTGCGATGCTGCGCGCCGGGCTGGAAGGTGCCGGAAAACGGGTTCATGCCTATACCTCGCCGCATTTGGCGCGCTTCCATGAACGTATCCGGTTGGCGGGCGAACTGATCAGTGAAGATACCCTGACTGAAGTGCTGGACCGTGCCTATGCGGCCAATGGCGGCGACACCATCACCTATTTCGAGATCACGACTGTGGCAGCTCTGATGGCCTTTGTCGAAACGCCTGCCGACTATACACTACTGGAGACCGGTCTGGGCGGGCGGCTTGATGCCACCAATGTTGTGTCGAAGCCTGAATTGACAATTATCACCCCGATCTCGATCGACCACACACAGTTTCTGGGTGACACGCTTTCCGCCATCGCAGGGGAAAAGGCGGGTATTCTGAAGCGTGGGGTGCCGTGCATCGTTGGACCACAGCCCGAAGAAGCCCTTGAGGTGATCGAGGCGCGCGCCGCCCGGCTGGGTTGCCCGTTGTTGGCGCATGGACAGCACTGGCATATGGGTCAAGAACACGGGCGGTTCATCTTTCAGGACGAAACCGGGTTGCTGGACCTGCCGATGCCCGCCCTGATCGGCCCCCATCAGTTGGAAAACGCAGGCGCCGCCATCGCCGCCCTGCGCCAGTTGGGATACGACGATACGGCATGCGAAGCGGCGATGCGCGATGTGACCTGGCCTGCCAGAATGCAACGCTTGCGCCACGGCCCGCTTGTCGATGCTGCCGGGGACACCGAGCTTTGGTTGGACGGCGGCCACAACCCTGCTGCGGGTGATACGCTGGCCAAGGTGCTGGCAGACCTGCCCGACCGCCCGACCCATCTGATCTGCGGAATGTTGAACACCAAGGACATCGCAGGCTATCTGCGCCCTTTGGCACGTGTGGCGGACAGCCTGACGGCAGTGTCCATTCCCGGCGAAGCAAATACGCTGACCGCCGATGTCACGGCCCGCGAAGCCCGAAATGTGGGGCTTGATGCGTCAGAGGCGGCGTCCGTGCTGGACGCCATTGTCGCGATCAGAAAGACTGACCCGGACAGTCGCATCTTGATCTGCGGTTCACTGTATCTGGCCGGGTCGGTTCTGAAAATGAACGGCTAGGCCATTCCACCCCCAAGAATATGCACAAAAGATTGCCGTGATCACAAATTATTTTTCCGCAATGTGCTTCATTGGGATTCACTTCATCCATCAACCCCCCGAAAAGAATCACTTTTTCCGGGTTTGGCGAATCGGAATATGATTCGACACAATATGTTGACAGAATAAGCAGTTAGCCACTACTAATAGGGTATTCTTCAGGTAAAGTTCACAATAAGTGAACGGCTTGTCGAGCAGTACTTTGACCAGGGGGTCTTATGTTTCGGTTGTCACGGAAAGGCGTAAATCGGTTTGTGATCACAAGCTTGGCCGTGACTGAAGCAAAGACCACCCTTTCCACTCCCGCTTCCGGCACAGGTTCACCACATTAGGCTCGTTTTTCGGCGCCCGAATGTGTTGTCCCTGAACGCGGGTGGCTAAGTTCGGGTTTTGGTCGCGATGCGCTAAGTTAGGCGGGCAGGACAAGACCTTGGGGTCGCCAATGGCGGCCCCGTTTCATTCGCTGCCCCAATCTTTGTCCTGCATTTCGCGCAAACGGCTGGCCGTGCGCTCAAACTCGAACGATCCTTCGCCTTCGACATACAACATCTCTGGCTGGGCGGCGGCAGAGGCGATCAGCCGGACATTCGCCTCATACAGCGCGTCGATCAGCGTCACGAAGCGCTTCGCCTCGTTGAAATTCGACCTGCTAAGGCGCGGGATATTTTCCAGCACCAACAGTTTTATATTTCGAGCGATGGTCAGATAATCACCCGGCCCCAACATCGCCCCGCACAGGTCGTGGAAACCAGCCCGCGCCGCGCCATTGCGATAAGCCGGCAGAACCACGTCCCGCCCTTTCACCGTCAGGATTAGCGGCGCGGCCTCGCCACCCGTCAGATCACGCCAGATCGCATCAATGGCCTTGCGCGCGTCAACGCTTGCCGGGGTGAAATAGACCTGCTCGCCTGCCAGACGGTCCTGACGGTAGTCATTTGGACTGACCAGTTCATGCACCACCATCTGCTCTTTGATCAGTTCTATGAAGGGCACGAAAAGTTGTCGGTTCAACCCGTCCTTATACAGGTCATCCGGATGGCGGTTCGATGTTGTCACCACCACGACGCCTGCATCAAACAGCTTCTCGAATAACCGACCCACCAGCATCGCATCGGTGATGTCTGAGATTTGCATTTCATCAAACGCGAACAGACGCACATCGGCCGCAATCTGTTGGGCCACCGGGCCAAGCGGGTCGTCGATGCCAGACTTGCGCGCAACGGCCATGCCCTCGTGCACCTCTTGCATGAAGGCATGAAAATGGACCCGGCGCTTGGCGCGGGCATCCAGGCTGTCCACAAACAGATCCATCAACATGGATTTGCCGCGCCCCACACCGCCCCACAGATACAGCCCCTGCGGCACGTCTTCAGGTTTGGAATGGAAAAGCCCACCCAATATCCCGCGCTTGCGCACAGGTGCCGCATCAAGATGAACGCGGATGTCTTCAAGCACCGGCAGGGCCGCCACTTGCGCCGGGTCTCGGGTGATCTCGCCCTTCCGGGCGAGGGCTTCGTAAATCTCGATCAGGTTTGCCATGGCCGAGGAATAAATCGCTTCCACACATAAGGAAAGGTGAAGTGACAGATCAGAAACGAAGAATTGACCAATCGGTCGACTTCGCGGATTTTGCCTGAATGATTCAAACGCGCGCGCCCCTGATTACACCTGTCCTGGTAGCCGGTTGCCTGATTATCCTCGTCAGCTTCGCCATCCGCGCGAGTTTCGGGGTGTTTCAGATTCCGATTGCTGCCGAATTCAACTGGCCACGCGCCGAGTTCTCGCTGGCTATCGCCATTCAGAATCTGGCTTGGGGCATCGGTCAGCCCATCTTTGGTGCGATTGCGGAAAAGATTGGGGATCGCAAAGCGATCATCATGGGGGCGCTGCTTTATGCGGTCGGTCTGGTGACGTCATCCCAGGCGGTCACTCCCGGCGCCCACCAATTGCTGGAAATCGCCGTCGGCTTCGGGATCGCAGGCACAGGTTTTGGCGTGATTCTGGCCGTGGTTGGGCGGGCAGCGAGCGAAGAGAACCGGTCAATGTCGTTGGCAATTGCGACCGCTGCGGGGTCAGCCGGTCAGGTGTTTGGTGCACCGCTGGCAGAATATCTGCTGGGCTTCATGCCCTGGCAGAATGTGTTCATCGTGTTTGCCGCTGCGATCCTTGCGACACTGGCGCTGCTGCCCCTGATGAAGACCCAACCGATGGCCGCCCGCTCCGAGCTTGAGGACAGCATGGGGCAGGTCCTAAACAAGGCGATGCGCGACCCCAGCTTTTCGCTGATCTTTCTGGGTTTCTTTTCCTGCGGTTATCAACTGGCATTCATCACCGCTCACTTCCCGGCCCTCGTAACCGAGATGAGTGGCGCGATTGATCCGTCCGGCACGCTGGCAGCGATCGGCGTCTCGACCACCTCGGCCCTTGGGGCGATCTCGATCTCACTGATCGGGCTGGCCAATATCGCGGGCACGCTTTTGGCGGGGTATCTGGGCAAGACATACTCAAAAAAATATCTGCTGGCCGGTATCTATGCGGCGCGGACGGTGGTGGCCGGAATGTTCATCCTGATGCCGATCACACCGACCTCGGTCATCGTCTTTTCAATTGCGATGGGGTCGCTGTGGCTGGCTACGGTGCCGCTGACCTCGGGTCTGGTCGCGCATATCTATGGGCTGCGCTATATGGGCACGCTTTACGGGATCGTCTTCTTCTCGCACCAGTTGGGCAGCTTTCTGGGCGTCTGGCTGGGCGGGCGGATGTATGACGTGTTTGGCGACTACACCATGGTGTGGTGGATTGGCGTGGGCGTCGGCGCGTTCTCGGCAATCGTTCACCTGCCGGTGAAAGAGCAGCCGCTGGCCGCGCGCGCCGCCTAAACCGGCAGCGCCGTGGTCTTGAACACCGTGCGCAAGGCGAACGAGCTTTGCATCCCTTGCACGCCAGGCAGACGAGACAGGTGTTGGCGGTGGATGCGGGCAAAATCCTCGGTATCGGCCGCGACAACCTTCAGGATATAATCCGCCGATCCGGCCATCAGATGACATTCCAAAACATCCGGGATCAACGCCACTTCGCGTTCAAAAGCATCCAGCAATTCATCGGCCTGACCAGACAACGTGATCTCGACAAAAATTGTCGAGGGGCAACCCATCTTGCGCGCGTCCAACAAGGCGACATAGTCGCGAATATATCCTTCCGCCTCCAGCCGTTGTACACGCCGATGGCATGCCGAAGGGGACAGGTTGATCTTTTCAGACAGGTCCGAATTGGACATGCGGCCGGTGCGCTGAAGCACTCTGAGAATACGACGGTCTATGCTGTCCAGTTCCATAATCTCACAAATTTCTTGCGCGTATTGCGCGTTATTCGATGTTTTCTTCGACGCTTTCTAACAGCAGCGACTCTTCTTTTCAAAGCAATTGCGTAAGCAACCGAGTAAACTGACACCCTGAGATACGACATTAACCGACAACAGGGAATGAGGAGGAAACCCCATGCTGATCGGATGCCCGAAAGAAATCAAACCGCAGGAATTTCGCGTTGGTCTGACGCCCGCTGCGGCAGGCGAGGCGATCGCACGCGGTCACAGCGTCATCGTCGAGACCAACGCAGGCATTGGTGCCGGGTTCACGGATGAGGACTATGCCGCCATTGGCGCCACTGTTCTGGACACCGCAGAAGAGGTGTTTGCCAAGGCTGATATGATCGTGAAGGTGAAAGAACCCCAAGCGGTCGAGCGCAAGATGCTGCGCGAAGGTCAGCTTCTGTTCACCTATCTGCACCTGGCCCCCGATCCCGAGCAGACAAAGGACCTGTTGGACAGCGGATGCACGGCGATCGCCTATGAAACCGTGACCGACCGCAGCGGCGGCCTGCCGCTGCTGGCCCCGATGTCCGAGGTTGCGGGGCGGCTGGCCCCTCAGGTCGGGTCGTGGACCTTGCAGAAGGCCAATGGCGGCCGTGGCGTCCTGATGGGCGGTGTGCCCGGTGTGGGACCTGCGAAGGTTGTCGTGATCGGCGGCGGTGTCGTCGGCACCCACGCCGCCAAGATCGCCGCTGGCATGGGCGCGGATGTGACCGTTCTGGACCGTTCGCTGCCACGCCTGCGGTATCTGGACGATGTTTTTGGCGGCACGTTCAAGAACCAGTACTCGACCGCCGCTGCCACGGCGGAGCTGATTACCACCGCAGACATGGTCATCGGCGCTGTCCTGATCCCGGGTGCGGCTGCACCAAAGCTGATCAGTCGTGACCAGTTGTCCACCATGAAGCCCGGTGCCGTTCTGGTCGACGTGGCCATCGACCAAGGTGGGTGCTTTGAAACATCAAAAGCCACCACCCACGCCGACCCGATCTATGACGTGGACGGCATCATGCATTACTGCGTCGCCAACATGCCGGGGGCGGTCGCCCGCACCTCGACCATCGCGCTTGGCAATGCGACGATGCCGTTCATGCTGGCGCTGGCCGGCAAGGGCTGGAAGCAAGCCTGCGCGGATGACGAACACCTGCTGAACGGCTTGAACGTGCATGCGGGCAAGCTGACCTACGCCGCGGTGGGTGAAGCCCTTGGATTGGACTATATCTCGGGCGCAGACGCGCTGAAAATCTGATCTTACGTTAAGAAACGAAAAAGCCCTGCCACCTCGCGGGGCTTTTTTCTTTGACACCAATGGCGCGTCGCCGCACCTTTCCGAAATGCCCGATCTTTCACGCTCTTTCCAAAACGCAGCCGTCGCCGACACGTTCGCCGGCTTCCCAGGCGACGCGCGCGCAGGGCTTCTGGAATTGCGCGATTTGATATTCGAAACCGTCCGTGACACGCCGGGAGTTGGCCGTATTGAAGAGACGTTGAAATGGGGCCAACCCGCCTATCTGACGCCCGACAGCAAGTCTGGCACCACGATCCGGCTGGGTGTGCCCAAGACAGGTGGTTTTGCGCTCTACGTCCATTGCCAGACCACCCTGATTGCAGAGTTTCGCAGCCTGTTCGCTGATGGGCTCACCTTCGACGGCAATCGCGCGATCCTGTTTCAAGACGGGCAAGCCCTGCCAACCGAACCGCTGCGATTGTTCATCAGAAACGCGCTGACCTATCATCGGGAATGACCCCAGAAAAGAAAGAAGCCCCGCACATGGCAGGGCTTTTCTTTGCATCTCAGGCGACTGTCTGGATGTGGTAGCGTGGGGCGGACTTGAACCGCCGACCCCAGCATTATGAGTGCTGTGCTCTAACCAGCTGAGCTACCACGCCATCTCACATCGGAGGTCCAGATATTCCGGCCCGCCCCCGGTGTCAAACGAAAAACATAGATATTGCGTGCCCTCGTTGGAAAAAGGCTGAAGAAAAAAGGGCGCCCGGTTCGGGACGCCCTTCAAAAAAAAAGTCTGCGGCGCGTTTACTTCTTCAACGCATCGCGGATTTCGACCAGCAGATCGACCTCGGAAGGCCCGGCAGGTGCTTCCTCTGCCGCCTCCTCTTCCTTCGCCGCGGCATCTTTGGCCTTGTTGACGAAGCGCACCAGCATGAACACGACAAATGCGATGATCAGGAAGTTGATGATTGCCATGATGAACGAGCCATAGGCAAAAACGGCAGCGCCACTTTCACGTGCAGCTTCCAGCGACGCACCTTCCGGGACGGAACCGGACAGGGTTGCATACATATTGGTGAAGTCGATACCACCAAGGAACAATCCGATAATCGGATTGATCAGGTCAGCCACCAACGAGCTGACAATGGCGGTGAACGCTGCACCGATGATAATACCAACGGCCATGTCCATGACATTGCCCTTGGCGATGAAGTCTTTGAATTCTTGAAGCATACTGTCCTCACTACACATTAGTCGCCAGCACGTTTCCGCCAGCCTGCACGAAGCCTAGCGCAAAGCATTCACGTTTGCATATTGTTTCGCGGGGAAAAACAGTGCGCCAGTAACCGTAGATTGTTGAGGGTTCTTTAACTACCCAGGCCACCGGTCAGAACATAGCGCAAGATTTCGACCACCTGGTGTGGTTCGCGCGCAACGGCGAGGGCGGCGGCGTCGACCTCTTTCAGCGGATGGTCATGTTCCGGCTGCTGCAAAACGATCAGGGACTTGCCTTTTGCAGCGGCATAGCCGGCATCGAAAGCTGCATTCCATTGGCGATATTTTTCGCCAAACCGGACAACGACCACATCGGCATCTTCGATTGCCTTACGGGTGCGGATGGCATTGATCATCGCACCTTTATGGTCGTGCCAATACTTGCTGTCCTCGGCCCCAAGAATGGTCACGCCGCAATCGTCGGACGCATCGTGGTCGGTCACAGGGGCCGAAAACGTGACATCCAACCCGTTTGCACCGTCGATGATCTGCTCGCGCCAATCGGTGTGGATTTCGCCGGATAGATATACGTTTAGGGTCATGTCTTTCCTCCTTATAGGCGCAGCCCCGCAGGGCCATGCAAGTCAGATCAGCCGCGCAAAGTGCCGCCGGTGGCCTTGCCCACCTTCTCGACGATCTTTGCGCTGACCGCTTCGATGTCCTTGTCGGTCAAAGTGGCATCACGCGGTTGCAGACGCACGGTGATGGCGAGGGACTTTTTGCCTTCCCCCAGCGATCCACCGATAAACTCGTCAAAGACATTCACTTCAGTGATCAGCGCCTTGTCCGCGCCAGCGGCCGCGTTCACCAGATTGATCGCTTCCAGGTCGGCATCCACCACGAAGGCGAAATCCCGTTCCACGGGTTGCAAATCGCTCGCGCCCAGCGCACCACGTCCCGTGCCCTTGGCTTTCGGGAACGGCACTTTCGTCAGATGCACGGCAAAGGCCACAACCGGGCCTTTCACGTCCATGCCCGCGATGGCTTTCGGATGCAATTCACCAAACGCACCAAGGATGTTCTTCGGTCCCAGACCCAGCTTGGCCGAGCGCCCCGGATGCCACCACGCGTTCATGTCGCGCAGATAGCTCAGCTTGGCAGGTGCGCCGATGGCGTTCAGAACCGCCTCGACATCCGCCTTGGCGTCATAGGTATCAACCGGACGCCGCGCGCCGAACCGGTCGCGCGGACCGGTATGGCCGACAAGGATGCCGGTGACCATCTGCTCATATTCTTCCGGCTCACCACCGTGGAAAACGGGTCCAACCTCGAACAGCGCCAAATCCATGAAACCACGCGCCTGATTGCGGGCGGCGGCTTGCAGCAGACCGGGCAGCAGGGACGGGCGCATATGGCTCATCTCGCTTGAGATCGGGTTTTGCAGCTGCGTCACATCTGCCCCACCGCCAAAGTGCTTAGCGCTTTCGGCATCAATGAAGCTGTAAGTCACGCATTCATTATAGCCCAGCGCGGCAATGGTCCGCCGTGCCATACCTTCGCGCTTCTGCATGGGCGTCAGGATCGCTTTGGGCACGCCAACATGGGCGCGCGACAAGGGCTTTCCGACCAACTTGGTCAGGGACGCCACCCGCGCGACTTCTTCCACCAGATCGGCCGAGCCTTGCACGTCAGGACGCCAGCTTGGCACATGGGCCATGCCATCCTTGATGGTGAAGCCCAGCGCGGTCAGCGTCCTGCGCTGCTCGTCCGCCGGAATGTCCATGCCGACCAGCGACTGCACCCGGTCGGTGTCAAGCTTATAGGCGCGGCGTGTGTCCGGCACCTCGCCCGCCATCACAACGTCGGAGGCTTCCCCTCCGCACAGATCAAGGATCATCTGGGTCGCGGCCTCGATCGCTTGGACGTTGTATTCCGGATCAATGCCGCGTTCGTTGCGATATCGCGCGTCGGAATTGATCTTCAGCGCACGCCCGGTGCGGGCGATTTGGGTCGTGTCCCAAAACGCAGCCTCAAGGAATACGTTGGTGGTTTCGTCCGTGCAGCCTGTGGGCAGACCGCCCATGATACCGCCGATGGACTCCACACCAGTCTCATCCGAAATCACGACCATACCGGGCGCGAATGTGTATTCCTTCTCGTCCAGACCAACGAGAATTTCGCCCCCTTTGGCGCGGTGCACGCGCAGGTTGCCATTGACCTTGTCGGCGTCGAAAACGTGCAGCGGGCGGTT
This sequence comes from Aliiroseovarius sp. B-4, assembly GCF_056857795.1. Classification (NCBI taxonomy): domain Bacteria; kingdom Pseudomonadati; phylum Pseudomonadota; class Alphaproteobacteria; order Rhodobacterales; family Paracoccaceae; genus Aliiroseovarius; species Aliiroseovarius sp. B-4. The sequence goes on along the minus strand of NZ_JBSXNV010000042.1, from coordinate 41,896 downwards.
CATGTCATAGGTAAAGAAGTTGGTGATATCGACCAAGGCCGAGATAGGGCGCAACCCAACCGCGCGCAGTCGCGCTTGCAACCATGCGGGCGAAGGGCCGTTCTTCACACCCTTGACCAAGCGTCCCATGAACAGCGGGTTGTCGTCGCGCGTATCCTCGTCAATCGTTACAATGATCGGACTGGGGAAGTTGCCTTTGACCCTATGCTCTTTCAATGGCTTCAGCACGCCCAGACCCCGGGCCGCCAAGTCACGCGCAATCCCGCGCACGCCCAGCGCGTCGGGGCGGTTCGGCGTAATCGCGATCTCGATGACTGGATCGACCCTGTCGGGGTCATTGGCGGCAAGCCAATCGACGAACTTCTCGCCCACCTCGCCCGAGGGCAGTTCGATAATGCCGTCATGTTCGTCGGACAACTCCAACTCGCGCTCGGACGCCATCATGCCATGGCTTTCAACGCCGCGGATTTTGCCGACGGAAAGAGTTACGTCAATGCCCGGCACATAATCACCGGGTTTGGCGAGCACCACGGTGATGCCCTCCCGCGCATTGGGCGCGCCGCAGACGATGGTCTTGTCGCCGTCGTCGGTTTCCACCGTGCAAACGCGCAGACGATCGGCATCGGGGTGCTTTTCAGCGGATTTGACGCGCGCCAAGGTGAACGCGCCCAGACGGTCCAAGGGATTGTAGATGCCTTCAACCTCAAGCCCCAGATCGGTGCAGGCCTCGGCAATTTCATCGACGCTTGCGTCGGTGTCGAGGTGGTCTTTCAGCCAGGAAATGGTGAATTTCATATCTTTCCTCCGATGGCACCGCTCAGCGGTCTGCCAAATCCTCAATCAGGTCAAAATGCTCAAACACCAGCATCATTTCCGGGTCGAACCCGCCGTTGCGGGCGAAATAGGCCTCGTGACCATTGCGCCACCCGGAGAGCGTGTCGTCTTCACCCTCGGCCAAGGCCATATCTTCCGTGACGTCGCAAAAGCGGATCTCTTGCACGCTCACTGTTTTGATCACCAGCGCAGGGGTGCCATCCCAATTGGTGGCGATATCGGTGCGACCAACCTGCGGCAATGCTTCCGGTTCACCTTCGAAGTCTGCCAAAGCGCCGCATGTGGCTCGTTTTCTGCCAGTTCGCACAAGGTCGATCAACCGGGCCGACAAGTCGGCGCTATCGCCGAACTTGAAGGTGCCCGCACCGGGATATGTGACTTGTAGGTCTTCCATATCATCCTGCATCGTCGTCTCTTTCATCATCGTCAGATGCTTCCATCGAGCGATCGATGGACTTGCTCAGAGAACGTGCGCACCAGACAACAACCAGGCACATCAAAAGAACCACACTGATATTTATCCAAATGGGCATCAGCGTGACAGCCCCCCACGCATCGTCGGCACGTCAAGCGCCGCGAAGCCATAATGCCTGAGCCAACGCAGGTCTGAATCAAAGAACGCACGCAGGTCGGGGATGCCGTATTTCAGCATGGCCAGACGGTCGATGCCCATGCCGAAGGCGAAACCTTGCCATTCGTCGGGGTCCACGCCTGCCGATTTCAGCACGTGCGGATGCACCATGCCGCTGCCCAAGATTTCCATCCAATCATCACCTTCGCCCAGTTTCAGTGTGCCGCCAGCCCAGGAGCAGCGGATGTCGACCTCGGCAGATGGTTCCGTGAAGGGAAAATGCGAGGCACGGAAGCGCAGCTCGATCCCGTCAAGTTCAAAGAACGCGCGGCAGAATTCTTCCAACACCCATTTCAGGTTGGCCATCGAGATGTCTTTGTCAATCGCCAATCCTTCAAGTTGGTGGAACATCGGCGTGTGAGTCTGGTCGTAATCGGCGCGATACACACGACCGGGCGCGATCACCCGGATCGGCGCGCCTTGCATCTCCATCGCGCGGATTTGCACAGGGCTGGTATGGGTGCGCAGCACATGCGGCGGGCGGTTGTCGCCGTCCGGCATCGTCATATAGAATGTGTCCATCTCGGTCCGGGTTGGGTGTTCTGCCGGGATGTTCAGGGCGTCGAAATTATACCAGTCGCTTTCAACCTGAGGCCCTTCGGCGACCGAGAAGCCCATGTCGCCAAAGATCGCGCTGATTTCTTCCGTAACCTGTGATATCGGGTGGATGGTGCCCTGGCGTTGCGGGCGCCCCGGCAAGGTGACGTCCAGCCATTCGGTGCGCAGACGTTCGTCAAGGGCGGCATCGGCCAAGGCGGATTTCTTGGCGGAAATGGCCGAGTTGATCTCGTCCTTCAACGCGTTCAGCTTGGGGCCTGCGATCTGCCGTTCCTCGGGCGTCATTTTGCCCAGCTCGCGCATTTTCAGAGCGACCTCGCCCTTTTTGCCGACCGCCTGAACGCGGATGTCTTCCAATGCGGTCTCGTCAGACGCGGCAGCCACAGCGTCGATGTATTTTTGCCTCAGATCGTCCATCCCGGACCCCTTTGTTTACGTCATGCCCCTGCTACGAAACGGGGCGTCAGAAAGCAAGAAGCCGCGAGACCTGAAAAGGTCCGCGGCTTCCAAAATTGTCTCTCCGATATGGAGTTACGCGAGCGCGGCCTTCGCCTTTTCGACGATGGCACCAAAAGCGTCGGGCTCGTGCACGGCCAGATCGGCCAGAACCTTGCGGTCCACTTCAACGCCAGCCAGATTCAGGCCGTTGATGAAGCGCGAGTATGTCAGAGCCTCGTCATGTGTGCGCACAGCCGCGTTGATCCGCTGGATCCACAGGGCGCGGAAGTTGCGCTTGCGGTTCTTGCGATCGCGGGTTGCGTATTGGTTCGCCTTGTCGACGGCCTGACGCGCCACCTTGAAGGTATTTTTACGGCGGCCGTAATAGCCTTTCGCGGCCTTGACGACTTTCTTGTGACGGGCGTGGGTTGTGGTTCCACCTTTAACGCGGGACATATCCGTATCTCCTCTTAGCGGTCGTAGGGCATGAAGCCCTTGACGATCTTGGCGTCGGGGGCGGACAGGGTTGTGGTGCCACGTGCATCACGAATGAATTTCTTGTGACGTTTGATCATGCCATGGCGTTTGCCGGCCTGACCTGCCAGGACTTTGCCTGTCGCTGTCACCTTGAAGCGCTTCTTGGCGCTCGATTTGGTCTTCATTTTGGGCATTTCCGTCTCCTTCATGGGTTCGGTTTCCGCACGACTCGGCATGCCACTTGAGCCGGTCGCGCATGAAGTGCGGCGTATAGGCGGAAAAGTTCAGGCTGGCAAGTGGTTTTTACCCTGTTCAGCGGGCAAATCCGTCAGGCGGCCAGCATCACCTTCAATCGACCGAAAACGGTGCGGAATGCGGTAAAAATGTCCTCGATCTGATAGCCGCCGGGGCGGTTCATCATCGCAAGCGCGATAAGTGCACCCCCGATCATGAACATGATCGCTGGCACCCGTGGCGCCCGGCCTTCCCGGATTGCGGACAAGAATGACGGGATCGATAATGCAAGCACTATGATCCCGACAACCAGAAACGTGTCTTCCCTCATAACTCTCTCCTCCACACCCACCCTGGTGCGTCGAAGACAGATTACTCCTGATCTGTGGCAAAAATTTGCCGTTCGTCGCAAGGGGCGACGCGAAGGATATTCGTTGTGCCCGGCACATTGAAGGGCACACCGGCGGTGACGACGATTTGGTCAGCTTCCGTGGCGAAACCGGCACTACGTGCTGCCCGCGCCGCAGACACGACGGCGGCCTTGAATCGCAGCACCTCGTCTGGCGTAACAAAACAATTGGTGCCCCAGGACAGGCACAACCGCCGTGCGGTGCCCCGCAAGGGAGTCAATGCGATGATCGGCACACGCGGCCGTTCCCGCGAGGTCAGCAAAGCGGTCGTTCCTGACTGCGTAAAGCAACAAATCGCCTTGATATCCGTTGTCTCGGCAATCTCACGCGCGGCGGCGACGATCCCGTCGGCAACCCCGCTGCGCGTGGCAACCCGTGAGGCTTCGACCATATCAAGATAGGTCTGATCATGTTCGACCTCGATCGCGACGGCGTTCATCGTCGACACGGCTTCGATCGGATACTGCCCGGCAGCGCTTTCCGCCGATAACATGACCGCATCGGCACCGTCATAAATGGCGTTTGCCACATCGGACACCTCGGCACGGGTCGGCATCGGGCTTTCGATCATGCTTTCCAGCATCTGAGTGGCGACGATCACCGGCTTACCTGCACGGCGGCACAATTGGATCAAGCGCTTCTGGATCGGGGGAACGGCATGAACGGGCAGTTCGACGCCCAGATCGCCACGTGCAACCATGATCCCATCGGATGCTTCTAGAATGGCATCGAACGCATCAACAGCAGCCGGTTTTTCGATCTTCGACAGGATTGCCGCGCGACCCTGTGCCAGTTCGCGGGCCTCTTCAACGTCGGCTGCTCGCTGCACAAAGCTTAGCGCCAACCAATCCACGCCCAACTGGCAGGCGAACTCCAGATCGGCGCGGTCCTTGTCTGACAGAGCAGCCAGCGGCAACACCACATCCGGCACGTTCACGCCTTTTCGGTCAGAGATGGTGCCCCCGACCTCAACCACGCAATTCGCAAAATCTTCACCGCACTCCCTGACCTTCAGGCGCAGCTTGCCGTCGTTTACAAGCAGTGTCGATCCGGGTTTCAGCGCCGCAAAGATTTCGGGATGTGGCAGGCAGACGCGGTGGCTTTCGCCCGGCGTTTCGTCCAGATCAAAGCGGAAATCCTGACCTTCCTCGATGTCGGCAGCCCCGGCTGAAAAGACACCGCAACGCAATTTCGGCCCCTGCAAATCCGCAAGGATCGCAATCGGGCGTTCCATGTCCTTTTCAATACGTCGCACAAGCGCATGGCGGGCGCGTTGTTCGTCATGGGTGCCGTGCGACATATTCATGCGAAACACGTCCGCACCAGCTTCGAACAGCGCCCGAATCGTGTCGTAGTCGCTGGATGCCGGGCCAAGTGTGGCGACGATTTTTACGTTCCGGTGGCGTCTCACGGGGCACTTCTCCTTATTATTGGTCTTTTTAGCGGGTTGATTGCTCTATGCCCCAAAATGTTAGCGCTGACAACTGGCGCTCGCCAAATGCCTCGCATAAACGGGTCTGGCAAACATGAATGACACAGATATGACATACCATCCCTACGCGATTCTGGGCGAGGATCGACCCTCGCGCTGGTTGGTCACTTGCGACCATGCCGCCAATACTGTGCCGCCTTGCGTCGGCTCGGGCGATCTGGGTGTTGCGGCCGAAGACATGGCCCGCCACATCGCTTACGATGTCGGTGCCGCAGGCGTCACACGCCACCTGTCCGAGCTTCTGGACGCCCCCGCCATCCTGTCAAATTTTTCGCGCCTGGTGATTGACCCCAACCGGGGCGAGGACGATCCGACGCTGGTGATGAAGCTCTATGACGGCACCATCATTCCCGCCAACCGCCACGTTGACCGCGAAGAACGTGACCGCAGGTTGAACGCATTTCACCGCCCCTATCATCGGGCCATCGCGCGGCTTGCCGCACGGCAGAGTAACTCCGTGATCCTCGCCATGCATTCCTATACCCCACAGCTGAAGGGGCGCGAGAAACGTCCGTGGCATATCGCCATCCTTCATGATCGCGACAGCCGTCTGGCCAGCCCCTTGATTGCGCGGCTCAGGGAAGAACCCGACCTCTGCGTGGGTGAGAACGAACCCTATGGCGGGCATCTGGACGGTGATAGCATCGACCGCCACGCGGTTCTGACCGGGCGGGTCAATGTGTTGATCGAAATCCGAAACGACCTGATCGAAACCGAGGACCAGCAGCGCTGTTGGGCAGAACGTCTGGCCCCGATCCTGACCGAGACACTGGCAAAGACCGGTCTTTGACAACCAAGACCCCAAGATCAGCGCGTCGCTTGACCTTGCAGGTTTCGCTCCCACCTGATGAAGTGACGCTATCGACCGAAAGGATCTGCCATGGATGACCAAACCCGTATTGAAATTGAAGCCGCCGCCTTTCGTCGGTTGCAAAAACACCTGATGGAAGACCGACAAGACGTTCAGAACATCGACATGATGAATCTGGCCGGGTTTTGCCGCAACTGCCTGTCCCGTTGGTATCAGGAAGCCGCGAACGCGCGTGGCATTGAAATGTCCAAGGAAGACGGGCGCGAAGCGTTCTACGGGATGCCTTATGGAAACTGGAAGGCCAAGTTCCAGACAGACGCAACCCCGGAAAAGCAGGCGGCGTTTGACGTGGCGTTCAAAGAAAACGTGTTGGGCGATAAGGGCTGATGCGTCCGTCCGACCAGCTTGCCGAGTTTACCCGCGATGCGCTGGCGGCGGGCAAAAGCCGAGACGACATTCGGACTGCGCTGACCCGATCCGGCTGGGCACCGAACGAGGTTTCCGAAGCCTTGGATGCGTGGGCGGATATAGACTTTCCAACACCTGTGCCGCGTCCGCGCCCCTATGTTTCAGCGCGAGAGGCGTTTTTCTATGGTCTGATGTTTGCAGCCCTTGCGATGACCGCCTGGCATCTGGTCGCGCTGTTGCACAACCTGATTGACCACTGGATGGCGGACCCCCTCGCTGAAAATGCTGGTCGTTACACGCTGAATTCGACCCGGTGGTCCATCGCGGCTCTGATCGTGTTCACACCGACGTTTCTGGTGCTGAACCGACAGACGGTTCAGGCGACCAAAGCGGACCCCGGCAAGCGCCGGTCGGGCGTGCGCAAATGGTTCGGCTATGTCACGCTGTTTCTTGCCTCCGTCTCGCTTCTCGGCGATCTGATGGCGGTGATCTATGCGCTGCTTAGTGGCGACCTGACAGCCCGCTTTACCCTCAAAGCCTTGGTGGTTGCCGGGGTCGCGGGAACGATCTTTACCTATGTCCGGCAGGAAGCGGACGAGGCGCGCAATGCAACGTGACACAATCGTCCCCTTGGCAATCGGCGTGGTTGTGGTTGCCGCTGTCATTGCCGGGCTGACCGTCACCGGCGGCCCTACCACCGCCCGTGCCGAAAAACGGGATATGGCGCGACTGGCCGATTTGCGCAGTTTGGCTAGCTTCGTCAACTGTGTCTCAGGCGTCAGCGGCGGTTTGCCATTGAACCTTACACCTGTGGAAGATTGCGGAACAGACCTTCCTCTGGCCGATCGCACATCGCAAGTGCCGTATCGGTATGCGAGACTGTCAGATACGGGTTACTTGCTTTGCGCGGACTTTGAACGCCCGGAGTTGATCACGGATTACGAAGTCGCAGGCGCGACCTGGCGGCCGAGCCAAGGGTGTTTTGCCTTCACCCAATCCTGATATCTGTGCATTTTCGCGGGGCGGCTGTTCGGATTTTGCCATTTTCCAAAACGCTCGCACTCCTTAACTTATGTGCATCGGAAAGGAACACATATGTCCAGGATGCCCACCTACTTTATCTCACACGGCGGCGGCCCGTGGCCGTGGATCCCCAACATGCGCCGTATGTTTGCCAAACTGGAAACATCGCTGGCCGCGATGCCGGATCATCTTCCCGAGGTTCCGAAAGCCGTCCTGATGGTCTCGGGGCATTGGGAGGAAGCCGCGTTCGCGGTCATGTCATCTGCCAACCCACCGATGGTCTATGACTATTCCGGATTCCCACCAGAAACCTACGAGATTCAGTATCCCGCCCCCGGAGCACCGGAGCTTGCACGTCGCACACTTGATCTGATCAAGGCCGCGGACTTACCCGCCACGTTGAGCCCGGCTCAAGGGTTTGACCATGGGGTGTTTGCCCCCATGGCGGTCATGTATCCCGATGCAGACATGCCGACCTATCAGGTCTCGCTTCAACACGGTTATGATCCAGCAGCACATTTTGCATTGGGACGCGCACTTGCCCCACTACGGGACGAAGGCGTTCTGATTGTCGGGTCGGGCCTGAGTTATCACAACCTGCGACTGATGGGGCCAGAGGCACGGGTGCCATCGACCGAGTTCGACACGTGGTTAAACAAGGTGCTGACGCTTCCAGAAAAGGACCGCACGCGGGCTCTTTTGAATTGGGAACAGGCCCCATCGGCCCGTATCGCGCACAAGGAAGAGGATCATCTGGTCCCGCTGTTTGTGGCCTTGGGCGCGGCGGAGGGTGAACAGGCAACCGTCACCTATCACGAAGAAGGTATCTTTGGCGGCGTCACCGCCACCAGCTTTCGCTTTGGATAAGAAAGCGTCCGAATGACAGACAAGCCCCTTGCCGAATGAAATGTATCTTCGGAGGCGTCAACCTTCGGCTTGCCTTGCGTCGTCTTCGGCGTCGAACCAACCGAGGGACGCAATCACTTTGTGGTCATCGTTAACCTCCCACTCCTCCCAACCACGGATATTCAAGGGGTTGCCGGAGGTCGCCGCGTGCCAGTAGAGGTCCAGAGGAAGATGACGTGATTGCCCGACCATCGAACGTCATCGCAGGTTAATGTAAGATCGGGGACATCGGCGTAGAAGCCTGTTGCCATCTCGCGCACGCGCGATCGCCCTGACCAAGGCTCTCCGCGATTGATGCTGATTTCGCCCTCTGGCGCATAGAAAGATGCCGCAGCCTCCGCAGATTTCGAATTTCAGGCAGCCGTGTCGTCGGCGGCAATACTCTCTATTGTTTTCGGATCAATCATGTGTCGGCCCTCCCAAGCTCGGCAGCTTGTATGCTGCCACGAATATTTGCCGCATGTGGACGCTGATCACGTGGCAAGGACTGTTCAGGGTGGGTAGCGGGTCATGCGCCGGTTCAGGCCGCAACCGAGGCTGGGAGCAATCGACAACGCATCTGGTAAGGGGCTTGCATTGCATATGCGGGGCGTGAATCCCTCAAACCGCGGTTTTCAGACTTTCATCCAGATAGATTTCACGCAAGCGCAATGCCACCCGCCCCGGTTCGCCGCCACCCAGTTTTTTGTCGTCAATCTGCACCACGGGCATCACGAAAGCGGACGCCGAGGTAAAGAACGCCTCGTCAGCGTTCTGGGCTTCTTCGATGGTGAAGTTGCGTTCTTCAACCTCCATCTGCGCCTCTTCGGCATAGCGCAGCACGGCGGCGCGGGTGATCCCGTGCAGGATGTCATTGGACAGCGCGCGGGTGATGATCTTGCCGTCCTTCACGATATACACGTTGTTCGACGTGCCTTCGGTGACATAGCCGTCTTCGACCATCCAGGCGTCATCAGCCCCCGCCGCCTTGGCCATCATCTTGCCCATCGACGGATAAAGCAATTGCACCGTCTTGATGTCGCGGCGCCCCCAGCGAATATCGTCGATCGAGATGACTTTCATCGGCCTCACGGTTTCCGCAAGACCCGGCTTCGACTGCGTGAACAGAACCACAGTCGGCTTCACCTCGTCGGGATCAGGAAAAGCGAAATCCCGATCCGATGCCGCGCCACGCGAGATTTGCAGATAGATCAACCCCTCGTCGATCCCGTTCAGGCGCACCAGTTCGCGATGAACCTCCAACAGATCTTCGGTCGAGATCGGGTTGTCCATGTCCAGCTCGCTCAGGGACCGTTTCAACCGTTCCGCATGGCCGTCAAAGGCAATCATCTTGCCACCCAGAACGCTTGTCACTTCGTAAACAGCGTCCGCGAACAGGAATCCCCGGTCAAAGATCGAGATCCTGGCCTCTGTTTCGGGCAAATACTCTCCGTTCACGTAAACGGTGCGGGTCATGTCGTCTCTCCTTGGTGTGACGCGAGCCGGGCGCATTGACCCGTGCGGCAATTCCTGTTCTGGCTGTTGATACTCGGGTCCGTGAAAGATGCAAAAGGGAAATCGAATGCCAACCGCAACACAATCCGCTGCCATCATGCTGACCGCCGGGATTGGCATCCCGGTTCTGGCCGCATTGAACGCCGCATTGGGTCAGCGCATGGGGTCGCCGATAGCGGCCGGGATGATCCTGTTTCTGGTGGCGCTTCTGACCGCTGGGGTTGTGTTCCTGTTCTCCGGTGGCTCGCTCAGGGGCGCTGTCGGGTCGCCGCCGCATTTGTTCTTCGCAGGCTGTCTTGTCGCCTTCTACGTGTTGACGATCACATGGGTGGCCCCCAGTTTTGGCGTCGGCAATGCGGTGTTCTTCGTGCTGCTGGGCCAACTCATCTCCGCCGCCGCCATCGACCATTATGGACTGTTCGGGGCGCAGCCCAGCCCGCTTTCCTTCTGGCGTCTGTCCGGGATCGCGGTCATGGGGCTTGGCGTGTTCCTGACCCAGATAGCAGGGCGAAGCTAAGCCCTCACCCCCACAAAGCCGAAGTGGGCGGGTGGACGCCTTTTTCGTCGAACACAAGCGGCGTGTCCCGATCCTGGGACAGCAACAGAGGTCCATCCAGATCCGCGACCATCGCCCCTTGCGCGAGCAGTGTGGCCGGCGCCATCGCCAGCGACGATCCGACCATGCAGCCCACCATGACCTTGTAGCCTTCGGCCGCGGCCGCGTCACGCAGCGCCAGCGCCTCGGTCAGTCCGCCGGTCTTGTCCAGCTTGATATTCACCACGTCATATTTGCCCTTCAGCTTTGGCAGGCTGGTGCGATCATGGCAGCTTTCATCAGCACAAACCGGCACGGGGCGCTCCATGCCAATCAGCGCCTCATCCTTGCCTGCGGGCAAGGGCTGTTCGACAAGGCTGACACCAAGCCGCACCAAATGCGGGGCAAGGTCGGCATAGACATCGGCGGACCAGCCTTCATTGGCGTCGATGATGATCTTGGCATTGGGAGCACCAGCGCGCACGGCCTCAAGCCGGGGCATATCATCAGGCGTGCCCAGCTTGATTTTCAGAAGCGGGCGATGGGCGTGCTTTGCCGCCTGCGCCTGCATCTGGGCGGGGTCTGCCAGAGACAGGGTGTAAGCGGTGATCTCGGGGCCGGGGGCGGGCAAGCCCGCCAGTTCCCACACGCGCTTGCCTGAGCGCTTGGCTAACAGATCCCACAAGGCGCAATCGACCGCGTTGCGAGCCGCGCCAGCCGGCAACAGATCATAGAGCGCCTGCCGGGTCACGTCAGAAGGCAGCCCCATGATTTCATCCGTGACGCTGTCCAGCGTTTCGCCATAGCGCGCATAGGGCACACATTCGCCCCACCCTTGATGGTCGCCATCCTGGACGCGAACCGTCAGAACCTTGGCTTCAGTCCGCGACCCGCGCGAAATGGTGAACACCTCGGCCAGTTTGAAAATGTCCGCCGTGACTGAAATCTTCATTGCCGCCCCCTGGTGCCCTGAACGGGTAGCCTAGACCGTCGCCAGCGCATCGACCAGCTTTTCAGCCCCGAAGCGAAACGGATCAGTGGCAGGCAGGCCCATCCGGGTTTCCAACTCGGCCAGATAGGCGGCGGCGTCGGCCTCGCTCATGTGCTGTGTGTTGACCGAAATGCCAATGACCTGACAGGCGGGATTCACGACCTTTGCCAAAGTCAGAGCGACATCGCGCAGGTCTTCCAACGTTGGCAACCGATAATCCGGCAGGCCACGCATATGTTCCCGTGTCGGTTCGTGGCACAGGATCAGGGCGTCAGGCTGGCCACCGTGAATCAGAGCCATCGTCACCCCGGAATAAGAGGCATGGAACAGTGACCCCTGCCCCTCTATCAAATCCCAGTGGTCGGGGTCATTGTCAGGTGAAATATATTCCACCGATCCCGCCATGAAATCCGCCACCACGGCGTCCAAGGGGGCACCATCACCGGTGATCAGGATACCCGTTTGCCCAGTGGCCCGGAATGAACAGTTCATACCACGCGCACGCATTTCCTTGTCCATTGCCAGCGCCGTGTACATCTTGCCCACCGAACAATCCGTACCGACCGCCAGACACCGCTTGCCGGTGCGTTTCTTGCCATTGGCGATGGGATATCTTACCTCGGGCAGACGCACATCATGCAGGACACGCCCGGTGGCTTGTGCCACGGCGGCCAAATCAGGCTCGTCACGCAGCAGGTTGTGCAGGCCCGATGCAAGATCGAACCCTTCCTCAAGCGCCATTACCAGCACCTTTTTCCAGGCTTGTGAAATCACACCACCGCGGTTGGCCACACCGATCACAAGCGTCTTGGCTCCGGCTGCCCTGGCTTCGCGCAGGGTCATATCCGTCAGGCCCAGATCCGCCTTGCAGCCATCCATGCGGTATTGTCCGACGGCGTTCTCAGGCCGCCAGTCCTTGATGCCCTGCGCAACCTTGGCGGCCAGTTGATCGGGTGCATCGCCCAGAAACAACAGATATGGTGTCTTGATCATGATCGCGCCCTCGTCGAATCTTGTTAAGGGATAATCCACGAGGATCGCATCAAATTTCTTGCGGAATCGGCGGACATTCGAAAATATTTAGAATTTTCCTTCATAAACTACAAAATTGGCCGAAGGTTCTTCTGCTTATTTATAGAATACGCTTAATCCCTTGCGCTTCTGTGCCGCCGCAGCACAAAGATTCTGCATCTGCAAAATGATCTTGCGAACCGCACGGTAATTTAATAACGATTGCGTCCAAGAAATCGCAACTTCATTACCGAAAGGCGACACATGTCCTTCCGCATCCAACCCGCCGCTCCTGCCCGCCCGAACCGTTGCCAGTTGTTTGGCCCCGCCTCCAACACCAAGCTGTTCGCGAAGATGGCGACATCCGCAGCCGATGTGATCAATATCGACCTTGAGGACAGCGTTGCCCCTTCAGACAAGGACGCGGCCCGCGCCAACGCGATCGAGGCGATCAACACCGTCGATTGGGGCAACAAGTATCTTTCGGTTCGGATCAACGGATTGGACACGCCCTATTGGTATCGTGACGTGGTGGACCTGCTGGAACAGGCGGGCGACCGGCTGGATCAGATCATGATCCCCAAAGTCGGCTGCGCCGAGGATATCTATGCCGTCGACGCGCTGGCCACTGCCATCGAACGCGCCAAAGGCCGCAGCAAACCAATCAGCTTCGAAGTGATTATCGAAAGTGCCGCAGGCATCGCGCATGTCGAAGCCATCGCGGCCTCGTCGCCTCGTCTGCAAGCCATGTCCCTGGGTGCGGCAGATTTCGCGGCGTCGATGGGGATGCAAACCACCGGGATCGGCGGCACGCAGGAAAACTACTACATGCTGCGTGGGGGCGAAAGGCATTGGTCGGACCCGTGGCACTGGGCACAAGCCGCCATTGTTGCCGCCTGCCGCACGCACGGCGTCCTTCCGGTCGATGGGCCGTTCGGAGATTTTTCGGATGATGAGGGCTACATCGCGCAAGCCAAACGCTCGGCCACGTTGGGCATGGTGGGAAAATGGGCGATCCACCCCAAGCAGATTGCGCTGGCAAACGAAGTATTCACTCCGTCAGACGAAGCCGTGTCTGAAGCGCGCGAGATCCTCGCCGCCATGGAGCAGGCCAAGGCCAACGGCGAAGGCGCCACGGTCTATAAGGGCCGTCTTGTCGATATCGCGTCGATCAAGCAGGCCGAGGTTATCGTGGCCCAGGCTGAACTGATCGCAGGCAGCTAAGGCACGCCGGCAAGTGTGGCGGGGACATCCCCACCACACTCCGCCATGTTGTGCCAGAGGCATGCAGAGATCGGTCAGTAACTCATCGGGCGGGGTGTCGCGCGGATCGTTCAGGTTGATCTCGTAACACGGGGCGTCTGCCGGGGTTTCCCCAGATGTCGGCAGCCAGCCCCCATAGAGCGCATCATACCCCGATTTCAGGGTGGCATATGGCCCCTTGTAGGTCATCACCGCCGTTCGCCCCCCCCTGATCTCGACGGTTTCGAACCCGTCCGGTATGTCACCACCACGCCATTCCGCCCCCGCAAAACTGCGCAGGTCTTTTTCATCAACAGCGTCCGGGTCATCAAAATAGACACCGATCATCGGCCCGCAATCTTCCCACAAGTTCCGCGCTCCGATCATGGCCGCTGCGGCTTCGAATTTCTCGCCGATGTTCATGTATGCGCCTTTATGGGACAAACCGATCAAGCGACGGGTAGGGTTATCGCGAATTTCCACGGGATGCATCGTCAAATCTCCTATTCGTTGTAAAAGTGCCGGGGCGTCCAGCCGGCCGATTTTGCGAAAGGCAATCGGGGACACACCATACGAGGCGCGAAACGCTTGGGTAAAACTGCGCGGATTGGGATAGCCGCACGCCTGCGCAATATTCTCTACAGCGGTCTGTTCTCGAACCAACCGTCCCGCAGCGCGATGCAGACGCATACGCCGAACGACTTGCGCGCACGTCTCGCCAGTCATCGCATGGAACACGCGACGCCAGTGAAACCGCGACATCGCCGCGACATCTGCCAACCGATCCAGTGACAAATCCCCATCCGGGTTGTCGTGGATATAGGTCAGCACCCGCAACAGCCGATCTTCGTATCGCATAGCCGCTCCCTCTTACTCTTTCCCGTCATTTCTACGCTGCCGTCGCTGCATAAATCTTGCCAATTTGCATAGCGGATAAAACGAGCAACAGTTGTATTGCCGCGCGGCAAGCGGCATATAGGCATGAACATTATGCAATGGGGCAGGGCCATGACCAACTATCTTGAGTTTGAAAAACCGCTGGCTGAAATCGAAGGCAAGGCAGAAGAGCTTCGCGCCCTTGCCCGTTCAAACGAAGAGATGGATGTGGAGGGCGAGGCCGCTGGGTTGGATGCCAAAGCGAGCACGCTGCTTAAAGATCTCTATAAAGACCTCTCGCCCTGGCGGAAATGTCTGGTCGCGCGCCACCCCGACCGTCCGCATTGCAAAGACTATATCGAAGCGCTGTTCACAGAATACACCCCGCTGGCCGGAGACAGAAACTTCGCCGATGACCACGCCGTTATGGGCGGACTGGCTCGTCTTGGCGACATCCCGGTTGTGGTGATGGGGCAAGAGAAGGGCAACGACACGAAGTCGCGGATTGAACGCAATTTTGGCATGGCACGGCCCGAAGGCTATCGCAAGGCCATTCGCCTGATGGATCTGGCCGACCGCTTTGGCCTGCCCATCGTGATGCTGGTGGACACCCCCGGTGCCTATCCCGGCAAAGGCGCGGAAGAACGCGGCCAGTCCGAGGCGATCGCGCGGTCAACCGAACGCAGCCTGAATGTGAAATCACCGGTGATCTCTGTCATCATCGGCGAAGGTGGCTCTGGCGGTGCGGTTGCGCTGGCGACCGCCAACACGGTGATGATGCTGGAACACTCGATCTATTCGGTGATCAGCCCGGAAGGCTGCGCCTCGATCTTGTGGAAAGATTCCGAGAAGATGCGCGAAGCCGCCGAGGCCCTGCGCCTGACCGCGCAGGATCTGAAACAGCTCGGCGTGATCGACCAGATCATCCCCGAACCCCTGGGTGGCGCGCAACGCGGGCGCGCCGAGGCTATCGCCGCCGTTGGAAAAGCTGTCGAAGCCGAGCTGAAAGCACTGAAGAAGCGCCAGAAAGGCGATGCGCTGATGAAGGAACGTCGCGAAAAGTTCCTGAAAATGGGGTCGAAGGGGCTGGCGGCCTGACACGACGCCCCCGCCGATACCTGCATCACGTCTTCGTGGCGCGGGTTGGCTTGCCCCGTTTTGCCAAGCTAAGTCACGATTTCCCCAGAAGGAGGACATTGCGTGGACTGGAAAGCATTTCTGGCCGAAACCGAAGGCAACATAAACCATCTTGCCAAAGACATGCCTTTAACAATGAAGGGCTTTGCGCAGATGGGCGGAGCCGCCAAGACGAACGGCGCGTTGAGCGAAAAGACCAAGGAGTTCATCGCGCTTGGCATCGCCATCTCGACCCGCTGCGACAGCTGTATCGGCTTCCACGTGCGGTCATTGGTGCGTCTGGGTGCCACACTGGACGAGTTGAACGAGGCACTTGCGATGGCGTCTTACATGGGTGGCGGCCCGTCGATTGCCTTTAGCGCCAAGGCACGCGAGGCGTTTGAACAGTTCAGCGCGGGCTAGGCGCGCCGCATACCATCACCACATCGTCGACTTGGCGCGGTCCGGCCATTCCTTGTCATAAGCTTCCCCGCCAAATTCCCCCGCGCTCATGTCCTTCAATATGTCACCAATGCTGGGAAGATCGCCGCTATCATCGCCAGCGGCCCAAAGGCGCGACCGCATGATGGCTTTTGCGCATTGCACATAGACCTCGTGTATTCGGATCACGGCAACTGTCTGGGGTAGCTTGCCCCCCTTTTCAAACCGCGCACGCAAAGCGCCATCAGTTGTCAGGCGGGCTTCGCCATTCACGCGCACCACGTTCGTTGAACCCGACACCATGAACATAACTGATACACGCGGGTCACGAACGATGTTGCGCAGACTATCAATGCGATTGTTCCCACGCCAATCCGGAAGGGCCAGCGTCTGCGCGTCGAGGATCATGACCACAGGCCCGTCATCGCCCCGCGGGGTGCCATCGGTGCCTTCGGGTCCAACCGTAGACAGCACGCAGAAGCGAGACGCCTCGATCCATTTTCGATAGGTCGGCATTAGGTGATCTGCAACCTTGACCTGCGACCCTATGCTGGGGGCTCCATACAGCGCCTCAAGTTCCTCGATCGAGTTCAGGAAATCCATAATGCGTCCACCTCCAACTTCGCCTCTTTCATCAAGGCGTTCGACCCGGATTCGACGGTTGCTTCCAGCCGTTTCATGAAGTCATTCAGCTCCAATCCCGGCTCGATACGCGGGTGGAACTCAACCACGGCAAGGCCCGGGTAACGCATGATACCGTGGCGCTTCCAGAACATCCCCACATTGGTCGAGGCGGGCACACAGGGCTGTCCGGTTTCGCGATACAGAACGCCGGTGCCGATCTTGTAAGGCTTGGTCTCGCCCGCCCCGACACGTGTGCCCTGCGGGAAAATGATCAGTTGCCCCGGCAAAGCCGTCCCTGACTTCACGTCCGCCAGCATCTGCTTGATTGCCGCGCCGCGCTTGCCGCGATCAACAGCCACACACCCAATTCGATAGGCATAATATCCAACAATCGGTGCCCATTTGAGCTGTCTTTTCATGATGAATTTCGGACGGGGCACGGCCGATGTGATCATGATGATGTCCAGAAAGCTCTGGTGTTTCGAAGCAATGACCACCTCGTCCATTGGCACCTCGCCCCGGATTTCCGTGCGCAGCCCAACCATCCAGCCCGCCGTCCAGCGCACCCAGCGGCAATAGGTGTGGATCGCAGAAAAGGCAAAGTCACGGTTCCAGATCGCCAGCGGCGTGAAGAACACGGCCAGCACCGCCATCATCAGATACATCTGAACAATGAATACAAGCGACCGAAGCCATTGAACTGCGTGGCGCATTATCGTTTCTCCTGCAAGACGGTCTGGGCGGTTCGTCGCGTCGCTCCAAAGGCGACCAGCGCCGCAAGGGGCGGGATCAGCAAGGGCCACAGCCATTGCCAGCCTTCAAACCCAAGCCCCGTCAGAAAGTTCCCCTGATCGCCCGTCGACGGCATCAAGAAGATCGCCAACGCGCCCAGCACGGTCCCAACGGAGGACCCGCCCAGCGCCCGCAACGTATAGCGGCGCACAAAGGCGTGTGCGATGTATCTGTCCCGAGCTCCGACAAGTCGCAGCACGCGGATCACCTGTTCATTTGCCGCCAGCGCCGCCGAGGCTGCCAAGGTGATCACCACACCTGACAAGGCCGCGATCAGAACAATAGCCACGAAGCCCAGCGCCCGAAGCCGCTTGGCCGCCCGCACAAGCGGCTCGCGCCAGCGCGTGTGATCGTCCAGGATCGCGCCGGGGGCTTCCCCCGCAAGCCGCGCGCGCAACCCGTCGGCGTCGAACCCCTCTCCATCCTCGACAACTTCGATCAGTTTCGGGATGGGCAGTTGATCCAGGGGCAGATCAGGCCCGAACCACGGCTCCAAAAGCGCGCGCTGCTCGTCATCGCCAAGCGGGCGGGCGTTCTTGATCCCCGGTGTGGTCGCCAGAATTTCCATCACGGCCAATACCTGTGCGTCCATCTGATCAACCGGTGCGGTGATGCGGATGGTCAAGCTTTTGGCAAGCGCCTCGCCCCATCGATCGGCCACCCGGCCCGTTGCCAGAGACAGCGCCAGGGCAAACACCGCTAAAAACGCCATCGACGCCGCCGCAAACACCGTCAATCGGGCGGTGTAACCGGTTGGCGGCACGACCCGATCCGCCTGCGCGTCACCGGCAAGAAAATGCATCAGACTGCTCATTCGCGCGTTCATAGGTCCGCTCCTGCCTGGTGGAGCTGCTTGTTCGAAATGCGTAACACCCGTGCCTGAATTTGTGCCTTGGCAGATCGGATCAGGTTCATGTCATGGGTGGCAATCAGCACTGTCTTGCCCATCTTGTTCAATTCGACCAGCAGTCTGAGCAACCGAAGCGACATGTCCCAATCAATGTTCCCGGTGGGTTCATCCGCCAATATGACATCCGGCGACATCACCACTGCTCGGGCCAGGGCGGCCCTCTGTCGTTCACCACCTGACAATTCTGGCGGCTTGGCGTCGCGCTGCGCCGTCAGCCCCACCCAAGCCAGCAGGTCATCAAGTTCGGATGGGTTCTCAAGGCTGCGCCCAGAAACCGTCAGGGGAAGGGACACGTTTTCCGCAATACCCAGATGATCCAGAAACTGACAATCCTGATGCACAACGCCGATCCGCCTGCGCGCCTTCGCGACGTCATCCCGGGACATCCGTTGCGCATCCTGATCAAACAGCGAAACCCTGCCCTGCGTCGCGATCAGCTCTGCATAACACAGCTTGATCAACGTCGTTTTCCCGGCACCCGAAGGGCCTGTCAAAAAGTGAAACGAACCCGGCGCAAGTTTCATGGAAATGTCGGATAAAAGAGTGTGGTCCCCATATCCGTAAGACACTTGTTCCAGCTCGATCACATGATGCCCTCACCTTTGTTTGGCGACAGTTTTGCCTCAGCTATGCATTTGTTTCAATGGACAGCTTGCAAAGGTTTGATTTTCGCAGCGAAACTGGCATATTGAGGCGGAAATGGCAGGGAAAACCCGGGCCGAATGCCGGGGATCGAGGAAAGCATATGCGTCTGGTTTGCCCAAGTTGCGGCGCGCAGTACGAAGTAGACGACCGTGTAATGCCCGAAAACGGGCGTGACGTTCAGTGTTCCAATTGCGGACATGGGTGGTTTCAATTGCCGCCCAGCGCGGAAGCGGGTATCACCCAATCCCCTTTCGACAACATCGACGATCTCGATGACGAGGCAGTGACGGACGCCGGAGATACGGCGGAAGACACCCCCGACCATCCGGCTGACGATGGCTCTGCGGTCAGTGACAGTTCCGAGGAAGCCTTGCCTGCGCGGCAGTTGGACGACGGTGTCCGCAGTATCCTGCAAGAAGAGGCCGAGCGTGAACGCAAAGCCCGCGAAAGCGAACGGGAGGGTCTGGAAACCCAACCGGACCTTGGCCTGGATGATGCCCCGGCGGCGACTGCCGACAACATCAAAAACACCATGGCGGATGAGCAGGCGGCGGCACGGAACGAAACCGCGCCCACATCCGACGACATCAAGGCGCGTAATGTTCTTCCTGATATAGAAGAAATAAACTCGACGCTCGACGCGCCAGCGGATGAGTCGGGCGAAGTTGTTGTCGACCCCGCCGACAGTGCCGAAGTTGCAGCAGGTGGGTTCCGTCGCGGGTTCATTCTTGTTGTGGTTCTGGCGTGTTTGCTGGCCATTCTTTACATCTTCGCACCCACAATCGGCGAACGCTTCCCTGCTGTCCAACCCGCGCTAGAGCAGTTTGTCGCCTTTGCAGATAAAGTGCGCATTGGACTGGAAGAGATCATGCGATCAGCGATCGGCAAGATGCAGGGATTGATCGACAAACCTGACGCCAGCTGATTCACCACCGCGCCACGACCCAAGCGCCGGCAACAGGTCAGTTGCTGCGAAATATTCGCGATTCACCTATCATGTCTTCCAAGGCCGCGATGCGGTCGGTGCTGTCGCTGCGGCTTTGGATTTCTGCCACCAGCGCTTCAATCAGAAAGTTGATGGCAAGGGTCGAATCCCAGCTTGACGGCACTTCGACCATGCTGCGGAAACAGAAGGTCGCGTAACGTTCAATAGGCGACCCCCATTGGTCGGTGAAAAGCACGATGTTTGCACCATGATCAACCACCAGCTTGGCCAGACGCTCCAGTTCCTTTTCATACCGTCGGATGTCGAACACGATGAGCGTCGAATTCTCGTCCATGTCCAACAGCGATTGCGGCCAGACACTGGGCGAGAAATCCAGCTGCGTCACGCCCGGGCGAATGATTTGAAGATGGTTGAAAAAGTAATGAGCATTGGACCGGGTGATCCGGCCACCGAGCAGATACAGACGTCGGTTCAGGTCCGACAAAAGCGCCGCAGCCTTGTCGAATTCGTCCAGATCCAGCCGTTCCAGACTGCGGTTGATATTGCGCGACACCGCTTCGGCAAAACGACTGATGATATGATCCTTGCCTGCCGACAACTCAGCCGTTTCCAGCTTCGCCAATGGTTCTTTCATTTGGGCGGCGATCTCTTCGCGGATGGCGTCTTGCAGGTCCGGGAAGCCCTGATAGCCCAGTTTGCGGGCCAGCCGGATAATCGTCGGGGTTGAGACCTCGGCGCTTTCGGCCAGCTTGGTAATGGACTGCAAACCCGCAACCAGAGAATCGTCAAGAAGCGTGGCGGTCAGCCGCCGCTCAGCCGCCGTCAGTTCATCCTGCTTCTTGCGGATCTGGTCTTTGACGAGAGGCTTCTTTCCCATTTGTCACCATTCCAATCAACAGTACCAGCACTGTAACAATAGCTACAGAATATATCTTGACACAAGCAGACTCGTTGTAGTGATAATTACACAACGCGAAACAGGGGGGCAAGAAATATGCTCAGGACAGCTTGGCCAGCGGCTGCGCTGATCGGTTCGACAGGGCTGGCACCCATAGTGCTGGTCTGCGAGCACGCATCCCGATTCATCCCACCAGAACTTGACGCGCTTGGACTGTCTGAAGATGCGCAAGGCTCACACGTGGCGTGGGATATCGGCGCTTTGGATGTCGCCAAGTGTCTGAGCACCGGGCTTGATGCCCCCCTTGTCGTGGGTGAGATCTCTCGGTTGGTTTACGACTGCAACCGACCCATGGAAGCCCCAGATTGCACCCCGTCCCGCAGCGAGGTATTCGACATTCCCGGCAATGTTGACCTGAACGATATTGACAAACAGTCTCGTTTCGACACGGTCCATGCGCCATTTCACGCGACGGTAGATTACGCGATTGATAGACAGATTGCGCGCGTGGACACGCCGGTGCTGTTGGTGACGGTGCACAGTTTTACACCCGTTTTTCACGGTCAGCGCCGAACGCTGGACATCGGATACCTGCACGACAACAACAGCAGAGCCGCCACGATGGCCGTCAACATCGAACGCGACCGGGGCACATACCGCGCGGCAATAAACGAACCCTATGCCGCCCGTGACGGCGTGACCTACACACTGGCCAAGCACGGCGAGGCGCGTGGGCTGGACAATGTCATGATCGAAATTCGCAACGACCTGATCGACACGCCCGCAACCGCCGAGGCGATGGCCGATCATCTCGTCACCACTCTGTCGCAAGTCGCTGCGCACATCTCCACACCGGAAACCGTCAAAACATGATAGCGCTTCGCAAATTCATCAGCATCGTTGACAAGATCAACTATCGCATCGGACGAGTGACCATGTATGGCATCTTCGTCATGATGGCGATCCTGTTGTGGTCGTCGATCTCGAAAACCTTCTTCAACCCGTCGCTCTGGACGTTGGAAATGGCGCAGTTCGCGATGGTCGCCTATTACATTCTGGGTGGCCCATACTCGATCCAGATGGGGTCGAACGTGCGGATGGACCTTCTGTATGGCGGGTGGAGCACACGTCGCAAGGCCGCCATCGATACGATCACCGTCCTGTTCCTGATCTTTTATCTGGGGGTGCTCTTGTGGGGCGGTATCGACAGCACGCTTTATTCGTTCAAATACGGTGGCGAGCGCAGCCCGACCGCATGGCGCCCCTATCTATGGCCGATCAAAGTGATCATGTGCACCGGTATCGCGCTGATGTTGCTACAGGCCCTTTCCGAACTGTTCAAAGACATTCTGCGCCTGCGCGGCGAGGAGATCGACAATGTCGTATGAGTTGATTGCGATCTTCATGTTCGCAACCATGATGGCGATGCTGTTGACCGGACAGCGCGTGTTCGGCGCCATCGGTTTCGTGGCGGTGATTGCAGCATTGGTGCTTTGGGGCGACCGGGGTGGTTACGACCTTGCCTTTTCCTCGGCTATGAAGCTGATGAAATGGTATCCGCTTCTGACCCTGCCGATGTTCATTTTCATGGGCTACGTGCTGTCGGAATCCAAGATCGCGGATGATCTCTACAAGATGTTTCACGTCTGGATGGGTGGGCTTAAAGGTGGGCTGGCCATCGGCACGATTGGTCTGATGGTCCTGATTTCAGCCATGAACGGGTTGAGTGTTGCGGGCATGGCCATCGGGGCGACGATTGCGCTGCCGGAACTGCTGAAACGGAACTATGACAAGAAGATGGTGACGGGCGTCATTCAGGCCGGATCGTCCTTGGGTATCCTCGTTCCCCCGTCGGTGGTTCTGGTCCTCTATGCGATGATTGCGCGGCAACCTGTCGGACAGTTGTGGCTTGCAGGTGTATTGCCCGGTCTGATGATGGCCGCGATGTTCATCATCTATATCGCCGTGCGCTGCCACCTGAACCCCGAGTTGGGCCCTGCCCTTCCAGAAGAGGAACGCGACATCCCCATGTCCGAAAAGCTGGCGCTTCTGCGCGCGGGGATGCTACCCTTGGTGATCTTTGCTGCGATGATGGTGCCCTTCGTCAACGGCTGGACATCGCTGGTTGAAAGCTCGGCCATTGGCGCCCTGACCGCATTTCTTGCGGCGGTCCTGAAAGGGCGCATGACCAAGGAAGTGTTCGAGACATCCGTTCGTATGACCCTTGGCATCAGTTGCATGTTCATGTGGATTATTCTTGCCGCTCTGGCCTTTGGCGCCGTGTTCGATGGGTTGGGTGCCGTGAAGGCGATTGAAACGCTGTTCACGGAACGTCTGGGGCTGAATCCATGGGTCATTCTGATCCTGATGCAGCTTAGCTTCATCCTGATGGGAACATTTCTGGATGACACGGCGATGCTGGTGATCGTCGCGCCCCTTTATGTGCCGCTGGTTTCGGCGCTTGGTTTCGATCTGATCTGGTATGGTGTGCTTTATACAATCACGACTCAGATTGCATATATGACGCCGCCTTTTGGCTATAACTTGTTTTTGATGCGCGCGATGGCCCCCCCGGAAATCACATTGCGCGACATTTACGGTTCGATCCTGCCATTCGTGTTGGTGATGGTGCTGGCCCTTACACTGGTCATCCTGTTCCCGGAAATCGCGCTGTGGCTGCCGGGGTGGGTGTACGGAAACTAGACGAAAGAGCCTGACAGAACAGGCCGTAACTTTTGCAACAAGGAGAAAGACAAATGACAACTAGACGTAAGTTTATCGCCGGTGCCGGTGTGGGCGCCTTGGCCGCACCGCTTGCAACGCCTGTTCTTGCGCAATCCACCATCACATGGCGGATGCAAACCTATGCCGGCCCCGCGCTGGCGGAACACGTTGTCAAACCGGCCATCGACATGTTCAACCAGATCGCCGGTGATCGGATGCAGATCGAGCTGTTCTTTGCGGATCAGCTTGTGCCGACTGGCGAGCTGTTCCAGGCCATGCAGCGCGGCACGATCGACGCGGTGCAGTCGGATGACGATTCAATGGCTTCACCGACCGAAGTGACCGTGTTTGGCGGATATTTCCCGTTTGCGTCCCGCTATTCGCTGGATGTGCCGGTTCTGTTCAACCAATACGGACTGAACGAAATCTGGGACGAGGAATATTCCAAAGTCGGCGTGAAGCATATCAGCGCAGGCGCGTGGGATCCGTGCCATTTTGCCACCAAGGATCCAATCAATTCGCTTGAAGATCTGAAGGGCAAACGGATCTTCACCTTCCCGACCGCTGGTCGGTTCCTGACGCAGTTCGGGGTCGTTCCCGTCACGCTGCCGTGGGAAGATATCGAGGTCGCGGTCCAGACCGGTGAACTGGACGGTATCGCATGGTCCGGCATCACCGAGGACTACACCGTCGGCTGGGCCGATGTGACCAACTATTTCCTGACCAACAACATCTCGGGCGCATGGGCCGGGTCGTTCTTCGCCAATATGGACCGTTGGAACGAACTGCCGGACGATCTGAAAACACTGTTCCGGGTTTGCTGTGATCAATCGCACTATTATCGTCAGTGGTGGTATTGGGGCGGTGAGGCCAGCCTGCGGGTAAATGGCCCCAAGATGGAACTGACAACCATCCCGGATGCCGAATGGGCGCAGGTCGAAGAAGCCGCCGTGAAGTTCTGGGACGAAATCGCCGCGGAAAGCGAAACCAAAGCGAAGGTTGTGGACATCATCAAGACCTATAACGCAACGATGCAGAAGGCTGGACGTCCGTATCGCTACGGATAAGCATTGCATCACGCATATTGCCGGGCGGTCCGCCGCCCGGCACACTTTCAAAAGGTTTTCACAAAATGTCACCCACACTTTCGTTTGATGATCTGAAGTCTCATGTCGCTGCTGGCGCAGTTGACACGGTTCTGGTTTGTTTTGTCGATATGCAGGGCCGTTTGATGGGCAAGCGGTTTCATGCGGGTCACTTTGTAGCGGGGGCCTGGGAGGAAACCCATTGCTGCAATTATCTTCTGGCGACGGATCTGGAGATGGGGACGCCTGATGGCTATGTTTCGACCGGTTGGGCGCGTGGGTATGGCGATTATGTGATGAAGCCTGATCTGGACACGCTGCGCCCGGTGCCCTGGCTGGACGGGACGGTGCTGGTGCTGTGCGATGTGCTGGATCACCACACGCATGAAGACGTGCCCCATTCGCCGCGCGCCATCCTGAAGCGTCAGGTGGCGCGTCTGGCCGAGATGGGCTTTGATGCGATGTGCGCGACCGAGCTGGAGTTTTTCCTGTTCGAGAAGAGCTTTGACGAGATTCGCAAAGCGGGTTTTCGCGACCTCGCCCCGATCTCGGGCTACAACGAAGATTACCACATCCTGCAAACGACGAAGGAAGAACACGTGATGCGGCCGATCCGCAATCACCTGTGGAATGCCGGGCTGCCGATCGAGAACTCGAAAGGCGAGGCGGAGTGCGGGCAGGAAGAGTTGAACATCAAATACGCGCCCGCACTTGAGACCGCAGCCTATCACTCCATCGCCAAGCACGCGGTGAAGGAAATCGCATGGCAGCAGGGACATGCCGCAAGTTTCCTGCCGAAATGGCACCATGACAGGGTCGGTTCGTCCAGCCATGTGCACCAGTCGCTGTGGAAAGACGGCAACCCCGCCTTTGCCGATGCCGATGACAAGCTGGGCATGTCGGCGCTGATGAAGAACTACATGGCGGGGCTTTTGAAATATGCGCCGGATTACACCTATTTCATGGCACCCTATATCAACAGCTACAAGCGGTTCATGAAGGGCACGTTTGCGCCGACGCGGATCATCTGGTCGGTGGACAACCGCACGGCGGGGTTCCGGCTGTGCGGCGAAGGCACCAAGGCAATACGCGTGGAATGCCGCATTCCGGGGTCCGACATGAACCCCTATCTGGCCATTGCCGGGATGCTGGCGGCCGGGATTGCAGGGATTGAGGAAGGGTTGGAGCTTCAGCCCCCGACCGTGGGCGATGTCTATCAAGGTGATACCGGCATGATCCCGGGCAACCTGCACACCGCCCGCGATGCGCTGCATGGGTCCACCATGTTGCGCGCCGCGATGGGGGATGAGGTCGTGGATCACTATTCCCGCGCGGCGGAGGTCGAGATCGAAGAGTTTGAGCGTGTTGTCACCGATTGGGAGATTGCGCGTGGGTTTGAGAGGGCATAAGGGGGCGCTGCCCCCCGCCTTCGGCGTCCCCCGGGATATTTTCAACAAGAAAATGCGGGGGTGTTTCAGAAATGAGGACAGAATGAAGCAGATATTGGAATGTATCTCTCCGATTGATGGATCGGTCTTTGCGACGCGCGAGACGCTGTCGCGGGACGATGCGGTTGCGGCGGTCGGGCGCGCGCGCGATGCGCAAGCTGCATGGGCGGCACGTCCGCTTCAGGAGCGGATTGATTTGGTGATGGCGGGGGTTGCCGCCGTGGGTGCGATGAATGACGAGATCGTGCCGGAGCTGGCCCATATGATGGGGCGCCCCGTGCGCTATGGCGGCGAATTTGGCGGGTTCAATGAACGTGCGTCTCATATGGCCAGCATCGCGACCGAGGCGCTGGCCGATATCGAGGTTGGCGAGGACGAGACATTCAAGCGCTATATCAAGCGGCTGCCGCATGGGGTCGTGTTCGTGGTCGCGCCCTGGAACTATCCTTACATGACGGCGATCAACACGGTGGCACCTGCGCTGATTGCGGGCAATACGGTCATGCTGAAACACGCCACCCAGACGCTTCTGGTGGGCGAACGGATGGCGGCGGCCTTCCATGCGGCAGGCATTCCCGAGCAGGTGTTCCAGAACGTGTTTCTGTCGCATGACGTGACCAATGATCTGATCGCGGGCAATGCGTTCGATTTTGTGAACTTCACCGGCTCGGTCGGTGGTGGACAGGCGATGGAGCGCGCGGCGGCTGGCACCTTTACCGGCGTGGGCACGGAACTGGGCGGTAAAGACCCCGGCTATGTGATGGAGGATGCCGATCTGGATGCGGCGGTCGAGACGCTGATCGACGGGGCGATGTTCAACGCAGGCCAGTGCTGCTGCGGGATCGAGCGGATCTATGTGCATGAAAGCCTGTTTGACGCGTTTGTCGCCAAGGCGGTCGAGATCGTGAAAGGCTACAAGCTGGGCAACCCGCTGGACCCGGAGACCACGCTTGGCCCGATGGCGCATGTGCGGTTCGCCGCCGAAGTGCGCGCCCAGATTGACGAGGCGCTGGCGGATGGCGCGACAGCGCATATCGACACCTTCCCGGAAGATGATGGCGGGACTTATCTGACGCCGCAGATCCTGACCAATGTCACCCATGACATGCGGGTGATGCGGGATGAGAGTTTTGGGCCGGTTGTCGGGATCATGGCCGTCAAGGACGATGCCGAGGCGATCCGCCTGATGAATGACAGCGAGTTTGGTCTGACAGCTTCGCTTTGGACGCGCAACCTGGAGCGTGCGCAAGCCGTGGGCGATCAGGTCGAGACCGGCACGGTCTTCATGAACCGGGCCGATTATCTTGATCCCGGCCTGTGCTGGACCGGCTGCAAGAACACCGGGCGTGGAGGCGGGTTGTCGGTGATCGGCTTCCACAACCTGACCCGTCCGAAATCCTATCATCTGAAAAAGGTAACACCATGAGCCTTCAAGGAAACTGGTCCTATCCGACCGCGATCAAGTTTGGTGCAGGCCGCATCAAGGAACTGCCCGAGGCCTGCGCGCAGGCGGGGATAAAGCGCCCCCTTCTGGTGACGGACAAGGGTCTGGCCGACCTGCCGATCACCAAGAACACGCTGGACATCATGGACGCCGCCGGGCTGGGCAGCGGTCTGTTCTCTGAGGTTGATCCCAACCCGAACGAGGCGAACTTGGTGGCGGGCGTCGAAGCCTTCAAGGCGGGCGCCCATGACGGGGTGATCGCCTTTGGCGGCGGCTCGGGGCTGGATCTGGGCAAGATGGTGGCCTTCATGGCCGGTCAGACCCGACCGATCTGGGATTTTGAGGATATCGGCGATTGGTGGACCCGCGCCGACGCGGGGGCCATCGCGCCCATCGTTGCCGTGCCGACCACGGCCGGCACCGGGTCCGAAGTGGGGCGCGCCAGCGTCATCACCAATGCGGACACGCATGAGAAGAAGATCATCTTCCACCCGAAGGTGCTGCCCAGTGTGGTGATCTGCGACCCGGAACTGACCGTCGGGATGCCGAAATTCATCACCGCTGGCACCGGGCTGGATGCCTTCGCCCATTGCGTCGAGGCCTATTCAAGCCCGCATTATCACCCGATGAGCCAGGGCATCGCACTTGAAGGGATGAAGCTGGTGATCGACAACCTGCGCCGCGCCTATGCGGACGGCACTGACATCGAAGCGCGGAGCCATATGATGAGCGCGGCGGCCATGGGCGCGACGGCCTTCCAGAAAGGGCTGGGTGCGATCCATGCGCTGAGCCACCCGATCGGCGCGATGTATCACACCCATCATGGCACAACCAACGCGATCTGCATGCCCGCGGTGTTGCGCTTCAACGCACCCGCGATCAAGGACCGCTTCGACCTGGCCGCCGGATACCTGGGCATCAAGGGCGGCTTTGACGGCTTCCAGTCCTTCGTGCAGGACTTCAACGACAGCATGACGATCCCCAAGCGGATCCGCGAGCTTGGCGTCAGCAACCCCGATATCGACACGCTGGTAAAAGGTGCCTTGATCGACCCCTCATGTGGCGGCAACCCGATCGAACTGACCAAAGAAAACATCACACAGCTCTTCAACGACGTAATCTGACGAACCCCCCTGAACTGCCCGGGACCCCCACCGGGCAGTTCAGTTTGTCAGTCTCGCGTTCGTTGAACATGCACGGCACACCGACAATGCCGAACCACCCGCGCTGCGGTCGATCCCAGGAAAAAGTCGCTCAGTCCCGGCTTGTGCGACCCAATCACGACGCAATCAAAGTCGTGCTCATGCGCATAGTCGATGATTGTGCGTGCCGTGTGTCCAGTCAGCAGAACGGGCGTGACCCCTTCCAAACCTTCAGTTTTTTTCATCAACATGCTGTGGGCGTGGTCGCGCCCAGCCTTTACGATATCGTCGTTCAGATAGGCGCTGACCGACGCTTGCGGGGCTTCATGGACGTGTAATGCGGTAATGTCGCCACCTTCTGCCAGAAGGTTTCTGGCGATCTCCAGTGTCTCGGGTGAGATGCCGTGGTCCAGCGCCATCGGGACAAGAATTTTCTTATACATTTGATCCTCTTTCAGACGTGTCGGGCCGATCAGTGATTGCCCGGTCAGACCGATCCATTGCACTGATTTGAAGAAGTCACACAATGACACACATCATATTGCGCGCATTTCTCCGCTTAGTTTTCAAGAATTCCACCTAGGTTGAGCGCCACGGACGACAACCCAGGCGTCAAGGGAAACAGGCATGCCTGGATCGAGTGATAGATGTCGGGTTTGCCATTGAATTGCGTGACCGACGGTTGACCCGTCGCGTCAATCTCTGGATACCAGCCGCCTCGTTCATGGTCGATGAAATGGATGTCCGCAAACTGCCACAGGCGGCTGTACCAATCGTTCTGCAAGCCTGATCCGTCGAGCTTCAGGAAGTTGGCAAGCACGCCTATCGCTTCCGTCACCGGCCACCAGTAACGGTCCCGGATCGCGGGTGCACCGCCAAAGTCCAGCGTATAGAACAGCCCGCCCTTTTTGACATCCCAAGCATCAATCCATGCACGTTCAGTCAGCGCCCATGCACTTTCGTATGACCCATCGTCAGGACGCCCGCGCAGATCCCAATACTGCAACAGGAGCCGCGCAAGCTCGAAAGAATGGCCCGGTGTGGTGCCGGCCGGACGGAACATGGGATTGCCGGAGTAGCCTCGATCAACCTGCCAGTCTTCCATATAGTGCTCGGGCAGACGCCAGCTTTCCGGCGGGCCGATCTTGCCGATGAAGAATGCAAGAATGCGACCGGCCTGTTCCAGATACCGATCTCGCCCGGTTGCCTCATAGGCGGTCAACAAAGCCTCAACCCCGTGCATATTCGCGTTCATGCCGCGGTAAGTCGAAAACGGCGACCAGTCGCGGTTCCATTCATCCGCGAACAACCCTGCATCGTCTTCCCAAAACTTCTGTTCAAGAATATTTGTCACGTCGTCGATCAGGCGATCCGCGTCGGGATGCCCGGCCAGCTTGGCGCTGGCCCCGGCCAGAAGCACGAACACATGCCCATAAGCGAGCTTGCGATCATCCTGCACCGCATCGCCATCCAACGCCCAGAGATATCCGCCGTGATCCGCGTCGCGATGATGGCTCCAAAGATAGTCCATCCCAGCGTCAATCACCGCATCGCATCCGTTTAACCCCGCCAGTTTTCCCAACGCATAGGCGTGGGTCAAACGCGTGGTTGTGTGAAGCTCCTGCAGAGTGCCCGAAAGGGGTGTGCCGTCATGGCCAAGCACATGGAACCCACCATTGGATCGCAGACTTGCGTTGAAGAATGCGAACTGCCGCTTTGCGTCGGTGATCAGTTGATCGCGATGTTCGGGCGTGCCGAATTGGTGTCGGGGCGCGGGCGTAAGCGGATGATGTGTCGTCATGGAAAACCTCTGCGAATTGGGTGCTTAAGCTGCGCGTATCTAGCCCGTGGTGACAGATGTTTGGGTTGGCGCGGTCATAGCTGGATGAACAAGCTGAAGATCGGCTGCCGGGACCCCGTTGATCCGATCAATAATCATTTGGGCCAAAGACCGCCCCGCTGCTGATAAATCTTCATGCAGGCTGTCCACGCGCGGACGGACAAAGTCGAACACGCCGGAGGTCTGCTTGACCACAACATGCACATCGCGCCCCACGATCAGTCCCGCATCCTGAATGGCAGCCAGCCCAGCCAATGCAGATACATCACCCGGAAAGATCAACCCATCCGGCGCGTTTGCGGCCTGCAACCGCTTGCCCAACTGCTTCGAAATATCATGTCCGTCGCTATCCAGCGTCATCCCGCTGAGGATCTCATGATCGACCCCCGCGACGCGCACTGCCGTCATGAAGCCATGCAGCAGGTGATGATGAAACATGAACCGGTCTTCAGGAAGAAGAATCGCCAACCGCTTTGCCCCGCGCGCGATCAGCAATTCGGCGGCTTGCTTACCAAAGGCCTGGTTGTCAAAGTCAACAAAAGCGTGCGGCGTAGCCAGTTCAGATCGCCCATGCGTGACAAAGGGAAACCCGGCCTCGGACAGAAATCGGATGCGACTGTCATCCGGGCAGGTGCGCGAAAAGATAATACCGTCCGCCAGATTGTTCCGAACGATCCTTTCGATCCGGTCCAGCGATTTATCGGCCCCGTGATCAGGCCAAACCAGCAAGTCAAAGGGCGTGCCAAGCAATCCCGCGCTGATGCCACCAACAAGCAAGTTCCCGAACCCGAGAATCTCATTATGTGGCGGAAGAATTAGATTGATCACGAAAGTTCGCCCTGTGCGCAGGCGTTGTGCCGCGCGATCCGGTGCGTATCCCAAATCCTCGGCTGCCTTGCGCACCTGGGCGCGGGTCTGTTCCGACATCTTGACGTCATTTGCCAATGCGCGCGAGACAGCGCCGACCGAAATGCCCAACCGATCGGCGATGGTGCGTTGCGTGGGCCGGTTTTTCTGTGCTGACATCCACTTCACCTGACTGCTAGGCCTTTAGGATACAATTTTTAACGTTTTAATCAATAAGAATGCTAACGATAGAATGGCGCAAAACCCTAATAAATATCTGCAAATATGCCAATTCCGTCAGGCTTTTGTTGACTCGAGGCAAGTTTATATCGTTATAAATGATGATCCAAACCGATAATCGAAGGACTGGCACATGATTCTCTGCTGTGGCGAAGCACTGATTGATATGATCCCCACGCCAACGCGGATGGGCCAAGATGGATTTGTGCCGCATTCTGGCGGGGCTGTGTTCAATACGGCCATTGCCTTGGGGCGGTTGGGCGTCAGCACGGGGATGCTGACCGGGCTATCGACCGACATGTTCGGCACCCAACTGGAACAGGCGCTTGGGGCCAGTCATGTTGACACATCGTTGACAATAAAGTCCGACCGCCACACGACGCTGGCCTTCGTCAAGCTGACCGACGGCCACGCAACATACTCTTTCTTCGACGAAAACTCGGCGGGTAGGATGCTCGCGCCAAGTGACCTACCAACTCTGCCAGACGGCGTAACAACGCTCTATTTTGGTGGCATCAGCCTTGCCTGCGAACCGGGTGCCGACACCTATGCGCATCTTGCCGAACGCGATGCGAGGGATCGATTTGTCATGCTGGACCCGAACATTCGCCCCAGTTTCATCGAGGACGTCGAACGCTACAAACACCGTCTCAGTCGTATGTTGGCCGTGTCGGACATCGTGAAAGTGTCGGATGAAGATCTTGACTGGATTCAGCCCGGTCCCGGCGATCTGGCCAGCAAGGCGGGGCAACTGCTGGAGACTGGACCGTCCGTCGTTATCGTAACCAAGGGGTCCAAGGGGGCCGTTGCCTTTGCGGCAAACGGGGTTGATGCATCTGCGCCCAGCCAACGGGTTACGGTCGTTGACACCGTTGGCGCAGGCGACACATTCAACGCAGGCGTGTTGGCAAAGCTGTCCGAAATGGGTTTGCTGAACAAGGCCGCCATACGCGAAATCTCGGCAGACCAATTGCAGGCCGCCTTGACCCTTGGTGCGCGGATCGCAGCCTTTACGGTGTCACGCGCTGGCGCGAACCCTCCTTGGATGGACGAGTTGCAAGCCTGACGCGGGACTTTGCGAAAGCAAGGTTATCACTCAGAATGCGTCGGGCGATGTCGGCACAAAGGCGCGAAGACATGGACGGTCGGAGACGGTCGGATGAGCCTGACTTCGTGCTGTCACCTGTGCGGATTGTGACTTCTGGCGTGACCTCAAACAACGTTGAACATCCATATTCTGCCTGTGACCGCCATTCGAAAAACACGCTGCCCATCAGGGGATCTGACACCGAAGCTCACTAAACACGCGCTGAATTTGCTTTCGACAGTTCGCTCACCCGCAGCCACCAAGCAGAGCTATTCAACGTAACGCACAACGCCAAAGAAGAAGAACCTGCACGCGCGTTCGGCTTTGCCGTTCACATGGATTTCGGGAAGTGTAATGTCGCCTTTTTCACTGTTGAACAGAGCGTCTCTGGATCAATGTGCCTTGAGGCCAAACCCGCATGTGCTAAAACCTGTAGTTGTTATGTGAGAAGACCAACGGGTCAACCGCCCTGCAATCAAACAAGAAAGATAGTAATATATGGCGTTATTCATGACTCTTCTTGTCCGTGACGAAGAGGATATTCTCGAAGCCAATCTGAGCTATCATCTTGCCCAAGGCGTTGATCATGTAATTGTCACCGACAACCTCAGCGTCGACCGCTCGCCCGATATCATTCAGCCCTATGTCGATCAGGGTGTGGCAACATATATCCGTGAGACCGACGATACTTACTCTCAATCGAGATGGGTTAGCAGAATGGCCGCCATGGCCCATGAAGCTGGTGCTGACTGGGTGATACACTGTGACGCCGACGAGTTTTGGATGGCACCCGAAACCAGCCTCAAAAAGTGGTTCGCGCGACAATGGTGGCACAACATAATCTCCGCAAATCGGCACGATTTTATCTGCCTGGAAGATGACGGCTCGCCATTCTGGCAGCGCATGGTCTACCGCAAGTCCTCTTCCACCAACCCGCTTGGCCTACCTCTGCCGCCCAAGGTGGCCCATCGCGCTAATTCCGGGCTAACGGTCGCGCAAGGAAACCACGCAGTGTCCGGGTTTCTCTGGCCGCGCATACAAATGTCAAATCTGGAAATCTTACATTTTCCTTTGCGTTCGCGCGAACAGTATATCCACAAAATCGAAAAAGGTGGTCGGGCCTACACCAACAACACCGAGCTCGATCACTCTGTTGGCAATACTTGGCGCAAGCAATACACGGAACTACAGGAAACCGGCACGCTCACATTCCTTGAAAACAACATCGTTTCTGTCGAAGCGCTGCAGAGCCAGTTGGCAGACGGTGCAGCCTTGGTCGACAAGCGGTTGGCAACTTTTTTGGAAGGTAGAGGGTAGAACATTGCCGGCTGCAATTCTTGATATTCATAAACTGGCATTTTTCAGTGTTCCAAAGGCTGGAAGCACATCAATGAAGATGGTCCTTTACGAACTCGAACATGGCAAGCAATGGTCTGGCGACCCCGATCACGTGCATCCTCAGTTTCCAACCTACCCAATCCGCGAGGATGATTTCAAAGCGACAGAGGGGTTCTGGCGTTACGCGATCATCCGAGACCCTATATCACGGCTTCTTTCGGCCTATGGTAACCGCGTACATCACCATCACGACATCCGCAAAAATGCTGCTCCGCGTCGGTTCGAACAACTGCTCTTTCATCTGCGACATCCCGGTCTCTCGCTCTATCCTGATCGGGATTCCTTTTTCTGCAAGCTCGAACGATACCAGACTCTGTCCTATTCTATTTGGCATCATACGGCGCCCATCAGCACATTTATTGGCAACGATCTGGATCGGTTTGACGCCATCTTTAGGTTGGAGGACATTCCTTTGTTGGAAGAACAACTGAGCAGCCTTGTTGGAAGGCGGATCATCCTTCCGCGTGAACAGACCGAAGGAGAGAAAGTCGAATTTGATATGCTTTCCCCAACGGCACAGGCAGCCATTCTTTCACATACAAGGACCGATTATGAGCTTTTGAAAGATTACTACCAAGCGCCAATCCAGTCATGACCCCAGAATAGCTCGGCACGTCTTAGACGCCCGCGGGGTTCCGACAGTTTTCATAGTGGATCTGGACCTGTCACAGTTTGATGCCGCTCCGACTGGTCATTTAAGCGGCCCGACGATTTCAAGTTTCTCAGATGCGGCATATCCCATTCGGGGTCGCCCCCCCCATCGCCCAGCATGCCTTTTTAAGCTGACGCAGTTCGAGTGTCTGTTCGACCACAGCTTCCTTCAGACCGCGGCTTCAGGTTGCACCCTATCGCCTGCCAGACGTCGCTCGCCAGCCTCCATGCAGTCCTTGGGCCATTTGCATTGGATGCCTTGGAAATCTCCTCGCGTCGGCACAGCTCGGCAATGCTGTCTTCGCCCTTCAGGCCGTCCAGCATGATCCTGATTTTCTTTTCCGCAGAATATTGCTTACGGGTGGCGCGGCGGATAGGTGCAGATGTCAGACACTTCATTTTCATGGTCGCCTTCACGTCAATCTCGGTCAGGACCCCGAAAAGCCGCATCAGCCAGTACCTTGCACGCCCCGCCAGGAACGGGCGCAGCAACCATCCAGTTGACCTGACCGTTAATGCATATCACCCATCATCGCCGCAATCTCGTCCGGAATATCTTCCTCTGAAAACTTCGCCTGCTCTTCGGCGTCATGAACAAAGGCAATGATTGCGGCCAATTCATCACCATCAAGTTCGATGACATAACCCAGCTCGTCGCGCTGCATCTCAACCATCGTTTCTGCGCCGCGCCACATGCGAGCAGTAAATTCAAACGGGTTCATCGGAACATCCATGAATTCAGCATCCAGCACTGGTGCGTCCGTTCCACCGACACCATTGATGGAATGGCAAACGACGCAACCTTTAGAGGCGAAAAGGCTTCGGCCTTCTACAGAATTCATCTCTGGCAAATACAACCCAGTTGCCAGTGTCGTCGACTGAACATTGTGGTCATCCGCCAGGGATGGCAAGGCAAGCGCCGACAGAAGTGTCGATGCGAAAAACGCTCTTGTAAGTGACATGTTAGATTCCTTTCAGTTGCTGTTGGTCTGATCTTCAATCGCTTCGTGTCCGTCGGCAGAGTTATTTTGGGTTCGAATGCAGCCTAAACTTAGAGAGCGTGTAGCTCATCTGGTTGGTTTGATTATGCCGTGCGTCTGCGGTGATGCGAGCCCGTGTTTTGAGCGTCTCTCGTTTAACCCTTTCCCTTTGATTTAGAATGGCTTTGCCCTCGCCCGAATTAAACATCAGCAGGTGTGACGTTGCTCGGGCTCTCGTGGAGACCGTAGAAATACGGATTGGTGATCGCTGCGTCACCTGCGATGAAGGCGCATGATGTCTTCAAACGCGAACAATACCTGGCGATACCTTGGGCTATGGGCTCTTGCCGTTGCATTTGCGCTTAGTGGGCTGGCGCTTGTCGAACGACAAAGTTTGGTGCGCGAACTGAGTACCAAAAGCGCTACGCTTCACCGCTTGGCCTCTCAACGCGCGGATCAGCATGATGCGCATCTGACGTCATTATCCGCGATCTTTATCGCCGGTGGGAGCGCGCGTCAGGATTTGTTGTTGGACGTGGCAACAACGATCATGCGGTTCTATCCGCGCATTTCCTCGGTAAATGTGATCCCGTTTAGTCCGTCAGACCCGGTGATCCAAACGCTGCCGGGCCTTGCGAGCGAAGATGCGGCGTTGGTGGTTCAAATGGCGCGTGGCTCGACCGGAGCCTTGCAGGTGCAGCAAATGCCGGCCATGCCTAACCACTATATGGTCATTAAACGAACACCTAATACAGATGCAGCACAGCACGCGTTGGCATTGGTCATTGATGCACGCGCGCTGCTGGCGACCGACGATCCGTTCTGGCAAGAGCCGTCTGTTTCTTTGCGCTTGCTGACACCAGACGGGCAAACTACGCTGGTTGGTGAGTTGCCGCATGGCGAAGCCGGGTTTTCAAAACAACTTGGAAGCCAGTCGCAGCCGTTCATTTTTGAGACCGCCCTTAGCATTCGTCTTGCAGATATTTTGCCACCGGGAAAGGTCCTGACCGCAGTTTTGCTGGTCTCAGCCTTGTTTTTTGTATCCGTCCTCGGACTAAAGCAACGCGCGCGCACCAAAGACGCCGAAAGCCGAGCCACACTGAGTGCACAGGAGACCCGATTGGCACACGCATCGCGCGTCAATGCGATGGGTGAAATGGCCAGCGGTATGGCGCATGAGTTGGCGCAGCCGTTGACAGCAATTCTCAGCCAAGCGCAGGCGGGGCGGCATCTGGTGCGACGGGGGGACGTTAACCGTTTGGGCACAGTGCTGGATGACACTATCGCGCAGGCACAGCGGGCGGCAGACATTCTTGACCGCCTGCGGCGTTGGAGCAAACCAAACCGCGCGCCCTCAAAACCTTGTGCGCTGCATGATGCAGCTGAATCCGTAAAGCGTTTGCTGGCGCTGGAAGCCAAGAGCTGCGACGCCACGATCACGCTGTCGCTTCAGGAAGCGCCGCTATTCATTGATGCCGACCCGGTTGAGCTGGAGCAGGTCGTCTTCAACCTTGTCCGCAATGCGCTTGATGCTTCGCAAGGCGCACAAATCACGATCCGAACTGCGGTTAATGGAGGGTTGGCGATCTTGGATGTCACCGACACCGGGCCGGGCGTTCCTGATGAGATCAAGCTACGTATCTTTGAACCATTCGTCACCGGAAAGACGGACGGAACGGGGCTCGGTTTGGCCCTGTGTCAACGCTTGGTCGAGGAAATGGGGGGCGATATTGCTCTCATAGATGATACTGCGAAGACCACGTTCCGATTGACCTTGCCATTATCAGCCAAGACGATGTCGCCATGAACAAATATGTCTACTTGGTCGACGATGATAAAGCGGTCCGCAGCGCCCTGACGCTTTTGCTCGAGACTGTTGGGCTTCAGGTGCGCAGCTTTGCTTCCCCTGAAGTTTTCCTGAATCAGACGGCAAGTCTCGCACCTGGATGTCTTGTCCTTGATATTCGGATGCCCGCGATCTCGGGCCTGAAGCTGCAAGAGAAACTGACCGACCAAGGCATGACTTGGCCCACTGTCGTCATCTCCGGGCATGGCGATATCGAGGCTTGCAGGCGTGCGTTTCGCAATGGCGCGATTGATTTCCTCAGCAAGCCCATCGACGAGCAAGATTTAATCGATGCGATTCAAAAGGGCCATGCAGAGCTTGCACGGCAACAACAGGACCTGGCGGAACGGGCAGAAGCCGTGGCCTTGGTTCGGCATCTCTCGGTGCGGGAACTAGAGGTGCTTGAGATGATTGCGAAGGGTCTGACCACAAAGCAAATCGCCGACGCGCTTGGCCTGTCACCGCGCACGGTCGAAAGCCACCGCGCCGCGATTGCGGCGAAGGCAGGAACGTCTTCGGCGGCCGAATTAACGCGATACTGGCTGGAAGCGAACGCCGATCAGTAGAAATACGGAGATCCTTGCGGGTGCTACGAATGTTGTGACCAAAGGGTTGGGGTTAAAACGGGAGCATCAGTTCAACAAAAGGAAACATCCGATGATCCGCGCACTTACACTTGCTGCCGCAATATTAACGCCTGTCGCCGCTTTTGCGCAGGACTTGCCAACGGCCCCCTACCTTCCGCTCAGCATGGCGACACAAGCCGCTCAAACCGCAGTCGAGGCTTGCTCGGCCGAAGGTTATAACGTCAGCGTCGCGATTGTCGCCCGCAGCGGCGTGACCAAAGTCATTTTGCGCGCCGATAACGCAGGCCCGCACACCGTTGGATCAAGCACCGGCAAGGCGTTTACCTCTGCAAGCATGGGACGTGACACGACTGGCTTGGCTGGGTTCATCGGCGAAAAACCCGAGAACGGTGGTCTGCGTGATATGGACAGCCGTCTGGTCATCCAAGCAGGTGGTTTGCCGATCAAGATCGGTGGCGCACTTGTTGGTGGCATCGGTGTCGGCGGCGCGCCATCGGGTGCCATTGACGAGACCTGCGCGCGCGCTGGCCTTGATGCAATCGGCGCGGAATAGCCCAAACTTGACCCGCCTCTTGATGAGGCGGGTCACCGACGCAATCAGAAAGATCAACGCGGATGCGCGCCGTTCGGCTGACACACATCTTTTCAAGCTCCCTTTTTGTTCCTGTTTTTTTTGCCGAATGCGCTTGTAGTCCTGAAATCAGCGGCCTATATACACCGCATTGGCGCGGGATGGAGCAGCCCGGTAGCTCGTCAGGCTCATAACCTGAAGGTCGTAGGTTCAAATCCTACTCCCGCAACCAACAAAAGCCAGTAAGATCAATGCGTTAACGACCACCTTCGGGTGGCTTTTTGCGTTGCCGGTTTGGGCGGTGCTACGCTGGTGCTACATTTAGGACTCTAAAAAGGCATTATGTGAGTCGGGGCGGGAAGCCGACGTTCTCTGCGAGTGCAGTATCGAAAAGCAGCTACGCAATAAGCGGTCATTCAGAAAACGCTGATTCAGCCGAAAACGTCAAATCAACGGTTTGTATCATTGTACCACCCAACTTGCTGCCAATCCGTCCCGTCCAACCAAACTGCCCCTTCAGATCGACGATAACAGGACTCGCCATTCACGCCGCCGGGCCATGTGTTCCGTTCAGCGACCATTATCCATACTGGCTCCGCCTCGTGCTCATCTACATACCGCAGTAGCACTGCCTCATCGATCACAACTGCTGTTTGATGCTCACAAGGACGCTGCGATTGAAGCACTGTGTTGCCATTCGCGTCTTCAAAATATTGTGGCCCTCTCCCTGACATGTTCACGCCAAGCTCATCCGCAAACCATTTCTGCGGCATATAATTGGAGAAACCGTCGGGTAGAGTTTTGTCGATATTGCTTTCCCAGTGATAGTTAGAAATCGGTATGGCAAATTCACAACCCGCTGGGGCTTTCCAAATATGCTTATCAAACTTTTCGCCTTGCCAGGTATCACGCCAATACGCCTCGCCAAGGTAGGGACCATTTGTGAAGCCACGTGGTTGAAAGTCATGTACGTGCAAGTGACCTTCTCGTTCGAGATAAGCGGCAAACTCAGACGCATATCCCTTCTTTAGAAGCACACAGTAGAAGAACCTGAATTCATCATACCGTTTGCCATGACCACGATTGGTTGGTTTGCTATAGTGTTCTTCCGCTTGGTGGAACTCGTATAGGACCAGCCAACGCTTTCCGTTTGCATCCACACGTACCAGTTTTTCAGACATAGAATGTGTTGGGTCTTCGGTGAAAGGCCATTGTTTTAGATCGGCTTCCTGCACCTTTGGGAGTGTGATCTTAGGTTCAGACATCCAGCCAGCATCCAGACGCATCCCGGGGTGGTACCTAGTCTCCGTCGGCAGGACCGTCGGTTCAATATTTCTACGATATTCATTGTGGCTGTACTTGAATTGGTGAGGCCGCTCCGGCCAACCTTCAATAGTCCAATAATTGTCCGCCAAACGAGCCTGTAGCTCATCCAATGCGATACGTTGGTACTTTTTGCCAATGCGTTCTAGATCGTTTTCATGCCGAGAATAGCCACCACCATGACCATCTCTCGGAAACAACTCCTTGGTTCAGCCAAGTTCGTATGTCTTCCCGAGTTTGGTCATTGCACAGCGCATACAAGAACAACGACCGAGCAAGCCGATGCTTGAGGCGAGTGCTTTCGTCTTTCAGGTAGATGTCCGCAGCCGCAAGATACGGCAAGCCGATGTGATGTCGGGCACGTGACTTTGCTATTTGCTCAGGTTACTTGTCTGAGAACATGGAAGGATGCACGATGGATGGCACGCTCGCGGTCTTGTTTCTGCTGACCGGTTTGATCGATATGTGGGTCAATTACTGCGACACGGGTTGCATGAAACCCGCATCCATCGTGGCACGCCATGTTGCCTCAGCAGGAAAACTGATATTCGAGGCCGATTCCATCGGGGCCGAGGCTTACTATCGCCACGACCTGCCGCTCAGCTTCGGCCCTTTTCAACCCTCCATCGGCGCCTCGGTGGACAGTCTGGGCGATGTGTGGATCGGTGTGGGCGCGGTGAATGCGTTTCATTTGTGGGGCGGGAGGTCGTTTGCGCAGTTTTCCTTCATGCCCGGCATCTGGCTGCGCGATGATGGGCCAATGCTGGGCCATCCGGTCGAGTTTCGTTCGGGCATAGATGCCGGATATGAGCGCGCGGACGGGGTGCGTTACAGCCTCTCGCTTGATCATCGGTCGAATGGTGACATCGCGCCCATTAATCCGGGCCTGGAAACGCTTCAGCTTCGCGTATCAATCCCCAACCCATAGCTAACCGTCCGCTCCGGCGCCCGATTTGCCGAAACGCGGAAACGAGCGCATAGTTAGGTGTGAAGATTTGTTCAGCACTGATAACCACTTGCTTCATCGCGCTCGCAAACACCTTGCCCGCGCGCGCGGTCAGTTACGATACGCTTCTAAACACCCCCACAATGGATCCCTGTCACCTGTTCACGGCGGAGGCGGACATGGTGGTGCTCTACCTCGATATGGGGTCCGAAGGCGAAGTGCAGATCAGCCTGCCCCGTGATTATCTGGAAGATCGCGCCGATCAGCAAAGCGGGTTGCGGCACGGGTCGGTGCTGTTGCGGGTGATGCTGACGAATTTCCTGCCTGTTAGCCGTGCGCAAGCGCGCAGGATGTCTGCAACGCAACGGGGATCGTCTGAACAGGCAGCGTTTATCACCATTCTGATCGGTGACTTCCAAAACCTGGAGACACGGTCGAGAACACTGACCGAAGGAGGGCCGAAAGCCGCCCCGAATGATCTGGGCCTGATTCCAATGACCAACACGGATGCCAACCCGCAACGCGAAATCTATGTCGGCATACATCCCAATGGCACACCCCGTGCAATCATCGAATGTTCGCCCTCCAAGAGCCTGTCCCGGCGCAGCTGCACCCACGAGCTGCGTGCCAGCGGTGTCGCTGTGGTGCTGGATTACAGGGCTGATGTGCTGCCGATGTGGGAGGATGTCCAGTTGCGGGTGGAGCGGTTTCTTGGATGTGCGGTGGGGGGGTGAGGCGCGTGGTGGTCCCTCAGCAGATCAGTCCACGATATCGAGGACCTTCGCCCCCCCTTCCAACGACAAAACCGCCCCGGCCTGGTGAGGCACGGGGCGGTTTTGCGTATTGTTATCGTATTGAGAGAATGTTGGCTTTTTACTAGGTTTGGCGGTGACCTACTCTCCCACGTCTTGAGACGCAGTACCATTGGCGCGACAGTGCTTAACTTCCGAGTTCGGGATGGGATCGGGTGTTTCACTTGTGCTGTGACCACCAAA